>SLHN01000275.1 GCA_007136145.1 Thioalkalivibrio sp. | reverse complement strand
GACGATACCGGATGCCCGAGCCCAAGATGTTCCCATTCGATGTGGTCGCTTTCGGAGAGCACCACAGCGCGTTCCATGGCGTTTTTCAGTTCCCGCACGTTTCCCGGCCATTCGTACTCGAGCATTCGATCACGGGCTTCCTGGCTCAGGGTCAGTCCTGGCTTGGTGAAGCGTTGGCCCAGTTCCGCCAGGAACTGGCTGGTGAGAAGGTCCAGGTCCTGCAGACGTTCGCGTAGGGCCGGAATGCGGATTTCCAGAACCCGCAGACGATAGTAGAGATCGGCGCGGAAATCTCCGGTCTCGATCATTGCTTCGAGGTCGCGATGGGTGGCGGCGAGCAGGCGCACGTCGACGCGCCGTGCCTGGGTGGAACCCACCGGCCGGATTTCGCCTTCCTGGAGCACGCGCAGCAGCCTGGCCTGAGCGGCCGGCGCGAGTTCACCGATCTCGTCCAGAAACAACACCCCGCCGTGGGCGGCTTCGATCAGCCCTGCACGGGCCTTCACCGCACCTGTGTACGCGCCCTGGGCGTGCCCGAATAGTTCGGCCTCGACCAGTCCCTCCGGTATCGACGCGCAGTTGACCGGGATGAACGGCTGACCGGCACGCGGGCTCAGGCTGTGTATGGCGCGTGCCGCGACCTCCTTGCCAGTTCCGGATTCGCCGCGGATCAGGACCGTGGAGTGGGTGGCCGCGATTCGGCGCATCTGCTGGCGCAGGGTCTCGATTGCGGGGCTCGTGCCAACCAGGCCATGATTTTCGGGGGTTTCCCGCGCGACCGGATCCCGCGGGTCGCTCCGCGCGCTGCTGCGCAACGCCGCGCGCAGGGTCAGCAGCAGGGCATCGTGGTCGAACGGCTTGGCGATGTAGTCGATCGCGCCGGATTTCATCGCCTCGACCGCGGAGGGTACCGAGGCGTAACTGGTCATGATCACGGTCGGAAGGTCGGGATACTCGCCGATAAGAGTGGTGCCTTCGCCGTCCGGAAGGCGCAGGTCGGCGAGCAGAAGGTCGTATGTGCCTTCCGAGGCCTGCCTGCGCGCGCTGTGCAGATCCTCCGCGAGCGCGACATCGAAGCCGTGGTGTTCCAGAAAGCGCCTTACCCCGCGCCGGATCGCGGCTTCGTCGTCGACCAGAAGGATGCGTGTCATGTCCGTGTGCCAAGAGGAAAGATCAGGATGAATCGGGCACCGCCCTCCGGTGCATTGGCTGCCATCAGGCTACCACCGTGGTCCTGAACGATGCTGTAGGCAACCGGCAATCCAAGCCCGGTTCCCTGTCCCGCCGGTTTGGTGGTGAAGAAGGGTTCGAACAGGCGGTCGATCGTTGCTTCCCGTATGCCGCGACCCTGATCCTGGATTTCGATCCTTACCCGGGTCCCGGCCTGTTCGGCCTGGATGCGTATTGTTGCTCCCGGCGGCGAAGCCTGTTCGGCGTTCGTCAACAGGTTGATGAAGACCTGCAACAGCTTGGGGCGAGCGCCCTGAACCGCCAGGCCCTCGAGTCCGGTCAGGTCGTAGCGAATGTCCTTGCGCCCGGCGAGGCGCGTCAGGCGGATGGCTTCGGCCACCAGGTCGTCGAGCGCCACGGGTTCGAAGCGGCTGCGCGGCGGGGTGTCCGAATGCGCGAAGGCGATCAGGGATTGCACGATGGCGTTGATCCGCTGGGTCTGCTGGATGATGTCATCGGCGATGTCGCGGATCTCGTCGGGGTCATGTTCCAGTGGCAGTGTCTGCGCCAGTGAGGCAATACCCGCGAGCGGGTTGCCGATCTCGTGCGCGACGCCGGCGGCGAAGCGGCCGATCGAAGCGAGGCGGTCACTGTGGGCGACTTCGCTTTCGAGTTGTGCCCGCGCGGTGACATCCTCGATCAGGATCACATGTCCCTCGCGCTGACCGGCGACCACTTCCAGCGACGATTTGTGCAGGTTCAACCGGCGCGGTCCGTGCCGTGTGTCCAGGTTCAATTTGTAGATCTGCCGGTCGTTGTTTTCCAGAAAGGCTTGCAGCAGACCGCCCCAGGGTTTCTCGAGACGCTCGAGCAGATGTCCGACCGCGTTGTCGGTGGATATACCGGTCAGTTGGGTCAGCGCATGGTTCCAGCCGGTGATCTCGCCGCCCGCGGTCGTACTGCATACGCCGAGTGGCAGTTCGTGCAGGATCTGGCGATGGAAACGCCGCAGCGCGTCCAGTTCGGCGGCGAGCCCGGTCAGTGGCAGCCGTGCGTCCTCGAGTTGCTGCTCGATCCGGCGCAGGCTCTCACTGAGGCTGGTACGGCCGGCGGCGTCGAGTCGCAGGTGCCGGTCGACGATCATTCGCGCGAGGACAGGCCCCAGCAGACCCGAGAGGTTGCGCTGGATGCGTTCGCGCAGGCGTTGCAGATCCCGTCGCGAACGCGTGTGGCGCGGCAGTCCGAGGTCGTCCAGGGCTCGTTGGACTTCGTTGCGCGCGGGCACCGTTCCCAGCGTGGCGCCGAGTTCGGCTTCCATTTCGGTTACGTCGCGGGCCAACGGCAGACCCGAGTTCGGGAAGAACGCCTCGCCGGGGCAGCACGCCTGACCGGCTTCGATTTCCTCCTGATTCGGCCGCGACAGCAGCGAGCCGAGAACGAACAGCAGGGCGTTCGCGCCAAGGCTCAGCGTCAGCGCGAAGGTCCAGACGTCGAAAGTTCCGGCGCCCAGTGTTTCCTGGATCCTCGGAGCCGAAGTCCAGATCCCGGCGTTGCTCAGCAGTGGTGCAACCAGGCTGAAGAACCAGCCGACGATGCCGGCCGCGAGACCCAGCAGGAATCCGACCCGCGTCGCGCGTGGCCATAGCAGCAGGCCAACGAGGCCGGGGAGGAATTGGGTGACCGCGGCGAACGAAATCAGTCCGAGTTGCGCCAGGCCTTCAACCACCTGCAGGAGCCCGTAGAAGCCGTAGCCGAGGGCAATGATGAACACGATCCAGATGCGCCGGCCCCAGAGCAGGTTGCGGTACAGATTGGCGGACAGGCTCTGGCTGTCGCGCAGACTGGCAGGCAGCGACAGGTAGTTCATTCCCATGTTGGCCAGCGCCAGCGTGGTCACGATCATCATCGCGCTGGCCGCCGAAAGCCCACCGATGAAGATCAGCAGCGCCAGGCTCGGCGACTCCAACCATGCCGCGAGACCCAGGGCGTAGTAGTTGGCGTTCTGCGTCAGGTCGGTGGCTTGTCCAGCCCAGTAGAGTACCGGCATCGGCAGATTGAGCAGAAGCAGGAACAGCGGGAAACCCCAGGCCGCCTGGTTCAGGGTCTTCGGGTCGATGTTCTCCGTGAACAGCATGTGGAACTGCCGGGGGAGCAGGAAAGCCGCGGCGAACGCCAGCACCATCAGGCTGAACCAGCCGCCTTCAAGTACTGGTGAGTACAGCGCGGTGACTGCCTCTGGGTGCCGCTGCAGCCAGGCATCGAGACCGGAGAGTCCTCCGAACACGGCGAACAGGGCGATTCCCGCGATGGTCAGCAGCGCCAGCAATTTCACCAGGGATTCGAAGGCGATGGCCAGCACCAGTCCGGAGTGCTTTTCGCGAGGTGAGATGTGCCGCGCGCCGAACAGAATCGCGAACAGTGCGATGGTGGCGCTGAAGGTCAGCGCCAGCAGATGTGGTGGTGTGTCCGCGGTCAGCACGGCCGCGGATTCCGCGACGGCCTTGATCTGCAGCGCGATATACGGCAACACACCGGCCAGCATGAACAGGGCGACCAGAGGTCCTGTCAGACGGCTGCGATACCGGAACGCGAACAGATCCGCGAGCGAGGTGAGCTGGTGTTCGCGCGCGAGGTTGAGGATCGGGCGCAGCAACCAGGGTGTGGCAGCGAATGCCAGTGTGACCCCCAGATAGATCGTGAGGTAGAGGTATCCGTGGGTCTCCAGGAAACCGAGGTTACCGTAGAAGGTCCACGAGGTGGCATAGACACCGAGGGAAAGCGTGTACACCCAGCCGTTTCCGGCCAGCCGGCCCAGAGCACGAGTGCGCTCGGCGGCAAAGGCGATGCCGAACAGAAGCGCCAGGTAAATGACGCCGGCGGTGTAGAGCAATCCCAGGCTAAGCGTCACGACGACCGATCATGTTGAAGGCGATCAGGGCGATGAGTACGCCCCAGGCCACGAACGGCCACCACCAGGCGGGAGCCACGGTGGCTACCCACGGCACCAACGGCGACATGAACAGCATGATTCCGACGACCAGGATCAACACACCCGCGGCCGGATTCATCGGGTGACGTTCCGGTCTTGTTGGCGATGGGTGAACGTGTTCATGAATGTTGTCCTGCGGAGGCCGCGCTTGCGGTATTCGTCCGCGTGAAAGTCACAACCCTGCCAACGCCCCCGAGGGAGCGTGCCTCGCACGCGAACGCGCCGCGGGCGGCCCGGCACTGGCGGCCGACCTGATGCCATTTCGGGAGCGAGGCTCGCTCCCGCACGGTGGATTCCCGCGTAGCGGATCACCTCAACCGCCATGGTCAGGACTCTCCTGAGCATAGCAGGGACTCGGGAATCGGTTCGTGGGGCAGGAGTCCCGGGTGCCAGTGGGCAACTGCATGTTCGAGCAGTTCGGCAACGGCGTTTGATCTGGCGAAGCCGGACTCCACGACCGGGATTCCGATCGCGCTCAGGACTCGGGCCAGCGTCGTTGCGGGCTCCCGGCACCCGACTCGAGCCGCCCCGGAAGATTTCGCGAGCTTCGACCGACCTCGGCCGACTACCACCGGATGATGCAGATACGTTGGTGCCGACTGGCCCAGGCATTGATATAACTGCAATTGGCGCGGTACCGAGCCGAGCAGGTCTATGCCGCGCACCACGTTGGTGACGCCGAGTTCGACGTCATCGACGACGGTGGCGAGCTGGTAGGCGAACAGCCCATCCGCCCGGCGGATCACGAAGTCGCCGCCGAGCCAATGCAGGTCGAAGCCAACTGGACCGAGACAGCGGTCCTCGACGACCCAGTGGTGCTGTTCCGCACGCAGCCGCAGTGCCCGCGCGGCCTGGCCGGCTCGAAGGCCGGCGCTGCATGTTCCGGGGTAGATCGGACCTTCCCATCCAGGCAGGCCGGCGGCGGCCACGTCGCGTCGGGAGCAGGCGCAGGAAAACGCATGCCCGCGCGATTGGAGCTGGGTTGCGACTTCCAGGTAGGCCGGTACCCTCCGGCTTTGGTATACGACGGGGCCGTCCCATCCGAGCCCGAAGCAATCAAGCGTGCGCTGGATGGAATCGG
Organism: Thioalkalivibrio sp.; assembly: GCA_007136145.1. GTDB lineage: Bacteria > Pseudomonadota > Gammaproteobacteria > Ectothiorhodospirales > Ectothiorhodospiraceae > Thioalkalivibrio. The sequence goes on along the minus strand of SLHN01000275.1, from coordinate 507 downwards.
CGGCTCCAGTGACCACGCGGGGACGATCGATATCATCGATTCGCAGATGCCAGACGCCGTTGCGACTTCGGGCGTCGAGCCAGGAGATCACCGCGGCGGTCAGCGAACCCAGATGCAACGGGCCGGAAGGCGTTGGGGCGAAGCGACCGATGTAAGGAATCAAGGGGGCACGGGACGAACCCGCGTGCGCGGCGAATGCCGTCACGCCATCTGCTTTTCCTTGATCTCCGCGAGGGTCTTGCAGTCGATGCACAGGGTCGCGGTGGGCCGGGCCTCGAGCCGGCGGACCCCGATCTCGACACCACAGGCTTCGCAGTATCCGTAATTGCCCAAGTCAATGTTACGGAGTGCTTCGTCGATTTTCTTGCACAGTTTGCGTTCGCGGTCGCGTGCGCGCAGCTCGAGGCCGAATTCTTCTTCCTGCGTCGCCCGGTCGGCCGGGTCGGCGAAGTTCGAGGCGTCCTGTTTCATGTGACCAACCGTGCGGCTGACTTCTTCCATGAGTTC
>SLHN01000021.1 GCA_007136145.1 Thioalkalivibrio sp. | reverse complement strand
TACCTCATTCCCACGATTGGAGGGACGCAGCCGCACCCTTCGGCTCAAATCCCGGTGCGAGCCGGCTTGCCTTGCCTGCCGGACCGGATCCGGCGCAACCCAGATGCAAAGGCAAATACACCACGAGTATCCGCCCACCGTTCGTTGACGCCTTCAACAGTGCCGACCTGACTACGCCTTGCCATCCCCGCCAACTCCCGGGGACCCCAGCATCCCTGCGATCAGCCCTTGGCGCCCTCGATCATGCGCCGAAGCTCATCCGCCTTCGCAGCCTGTTCCGGAGTAGCAGTCGGCGCAATCTCATCAAGCAGTGCGAGCGCACCCTCGCGGTCATCCATTTCGGCAAAGGCTTCGGCCAGACTCAGTCGCATGCCGTTCTCCGATGTGTCGGTCTCCATCCCCGGACTGCCGAACCCGGTTGATTCCTCACTGGAACGGGCGTCCTTGACCGGGGGATCAACCGGCACGGAAGCCTCCCGTCGCGCCGATTGTTCGGAGAATCCAGCATCCTTCTCCTGCGAGCCGAAGTCCGGCAACTCATCCGTTTCATCGAGATCGAAACGCAGAACGTTGGGGTCGTAGTTCGAGGCACGGATTTCCGGCGTATCCTCCTCCCGGTATTCATCGGGAGGGGGGAAATCGAAGGAGTCAAAATCCAGCGCATTCGAGTCGGAACCCGTATCCCAGGCTACATCGCTTTCTGGCCCAAGGTCGTTGTCGGGCACCACCTGAGACCCGGCCCGATCCGCACCTCCCCGGAACCGCTGCTCGACTGCGGCAACGCGTTCCCGAAGCTCGTCATCCCCGGGAGAAAGTCGCTCCCGAAGGTCCGCAGCGGCCGTACGCGCGGCTTGCGCGTCATTATTGGCCGCATAGGCTTCCATGAGCCGGACGCGGTAATCGTTCCCATCATGTCCGTCCTTGATTGCATGTTCGAGCGCAGAGATGGCCTGATCGTTCATACCATAGGCGAGATAGAGATCGACATCCGCAAGCAAGTCGTCATCCATATCGAGACCAACATTCTGGCTCTCGGCCGGCGGCCCCGTCTCGGGCGCTGGCGCGGGGCGCCTGCCCGCGTCAGTGCCACTCTTGGGTGTCGCCCTCGAGGTAGCGCTGGTCCCAGCCGCCGTGCCCACAAGCGCCGCCGCGGCGGCGGCTCCGGTACCCCGGGCCGGCACCGCCTCGCGCCGAGGAGCAGGATCTGGCGAGGAGGTTCTCGCTCGCGACGCTGGCCTGGGGGCAGGTGGAGGCGGCGAAGGCGACTCGGCACCAGCCGGGCCGAGCGGAACCAGAGCTGGATCGTCCACTACGAAGTCTTCGGGCAAACGTTGTCCACGCCCAGAGCGCGCCGGACGTAGTGCCGTGATGATCAGGAGCAGGAACAGCAGTATGGCAATACCACCAAGTGCCATTACCAACGGATCCGAAAGAATTCTCTCGGTGACGGTCATGCCCTCACGAAAACCTGCGTCAGAAAACTGGCGCCGCATCTGGGTCTGCAATTCCCGAAACCGCTCCTGCAGTTGAGCGAACTCGTCGTTGACGACCCGTATGAGTTGATCCCGCTCCGAGAGTTCGGAACGCAGGCTTCGCAGCTCGTCCCGCAGTGATGCCATTGCGGCTTGCTGGGACAATAACGCCTCCTGCAGGATCCGCATGTCGGTGGTTCCGACCGCGTTCCCCGGAGAATCCGCGGCCTCGGCGAGAATTTCCAGACGGTCCGCGGGAACCGCTTCCGGTCGCTCCGGCACCATCGGAACCGCTTCCTCAACTGCCGGAGCAGGCGTTGCTTCCTCGGGGCTGGGCAGCGCCTCTACTGGCAGCTCATCAGTCGGCGTCGGCAGCCGTTCGGGAACGGGCGCCACTTCAGGTTGCGGCGCGGGTGGCGGCGGGGTACGAACCGTATCACGCTCGCGCCATGCCCGTGTTTGCCGCTCGATCTCCTGCCTGGCCTCCCAATCACTGATTGCTGCGACTTCCCCCTGCCCCGGTAACCGCAATTCCACACCGGCCCGCAATTCGTTGACATTCTGGCCGACAAAGGCCTGTGGATTGGCCTGAAGGATCGCCAGCATTGCCTGTTCGGATGAAACGCCCACGTAACCCTGTCTGCGGATGATATTACCCAGGGTGTCGCCGCGCTGTACCGTGTAGAAGGTGGGGGTAGCGGGCCGAGCCGGTGCCGGCCGTGCCGGTTCAGGGGCCAGGACAGGTGCTGGCGCTGGGCGTGTCGTCGGGGCAACGGGCGCACTTACAACCGGCGCGACACTGCGTTCCGGAGAAAAGGCCACGGGGGGATCCAGGAGTATGGTGTACTCCCTGAAGATGCGGCCGGCGGACCACCGCGCCTCCAATAAAAGTCCCAGATAAGGTTCCCGCACGGGCCGTTGGGTGGTCAGGCGAATGAGCCGGTTTGTACCCGTGCCCTCGAGCTGAATCTCCAGGTCCGAAGGCAAGGCGCTTCGAACCATTCCGGCACGACTATAGACTTCCTCGGACGCGAGCCTGATCTCGATGCCCGGCTCTGCCAACCCACTCCCCTGGGCGCTGATCTGCGCCTGTAACGGTTGGTTCAGAAACGACCGGACGTCGATCTCACCCAGAGTCACAGTCGCGCCAGCAGGAGTCACCCAAACGGACACAAGCAGCAGAAGCAGGACTTTGTACACTTTTATCTCCCGTCGCAATGAGCGGACGCTCCCCGTCGGGATCGTTGTATCCCTCGGCATACTTCCCCCCGCTGGCGTCCGAATCAAGCCAAGATTACCAGAGACCCGCGCTTTGTGTGGGGCACGTCACAAGTATTCGTTGGCAAGGATTTCAGCAATCTGAATCGTGTTGAGAGCCGCTCCCTTGCGCACGTTGTCCGAAACCACCCATAGGTCCAGACCACGCGGGTGCGAAATGTCTTCGCGGATACGGCCCACGAACACCCCATCGCGGCCGCTACTTTCGGTCACTGCTGTCGGATACCCGCCAGCCTCGCGCTTGTCCAGCACCGTGACCCCTGGCGCGTTCGCCAGCAACTCACGGGCTTTCTCCGCGCTGATTTTCTCCCGTGTCTCGATATGAACAGCCTCGGAATGCCCGTAAAAGACCGGCACCCGAACAGTCGTCGGATTCACCATAATCGATTCGTCGCCGAAGATCTTCCTGGTTTCCCAGACCATCTTCATTTCTTCCTTGGTATAACCGTTGTCCATGAAGGCATCGATATGAGGTAATACATTGAACGCAATCTGTTTCGGATAGACCTTGCACTCCACCGGCTTACCATTCAAAAGGGCCGCGGTCTGCTGCGCCAGCTCCTCGATTGCGTCCTTTCCCGTGCCGGAAACGGCCTGATACGTCGCAACGTTGATGCGTTCAATGCCAACGGCATCGTAGATCGGTTTCAGCGCCACCAGCATCTGGATAGTCGAGCAGTTCGGGTTCGCGATGATTCCCCTTTGGGTGTACTGCGCTATTGCCTCAGGATTGACCTCTGGAACCACCAACGGAATATCGTCGTCATAGCGAAACTGAGAGGTGTTGTCGACCACCACGCAGCCGACGGCCGCGGCCTTCGGCGCGTATTCCGCGGAAACGGATGCGCCGGGAGAGAACAGTCCGATCTGCACCTTGCCAAAGTCGAATTCCGCGAGATCCTCCACCACCAGTTCACGGTTGCCGAACGCCACGGTCTTCCCGGCCGAGCGTTCGCTGGCCACGGCATGAACCTTACCCACGGGAAACTTGCGCTCCGCCAGGATCGACAGCATCGTCTCTCCCACTGCCCCGGTTGCACCCACAACCGCAACGTCAAACGTTCTTGCATTCATTGCATTACAGACCTTTTATTAACCATCAATTTAATTGATCGCCGCAACCAGAGCGTCGCCCATTGCCTTGGTTCCAACCAACGCACAACCCTCTGACTGAATGTCCGCCGTCCGCAGCCCCTGATCGAGAACCCGTCCGACGGCCGCCTCGATCCGACGCGCGCCGCTCTCTTTCCCGAGGCTGTGCCGCAACAGCATCGCCACCGACAGCACGGTGGCAATCGGATTGGCTCTATCCTGCCCGGCAATGTCCGGGGCGGAACCATGAATCGGCTCATACAGACCGGCGCCAGTCGCGTTCAACGAGGCCGACGGGAGCATCCCGATGGAACCGGTGAGCATCGCGGCCGCGTCGGACAAAATGTCACCGAAAATATTCCCCGTCACCATCACGTCGAACTGTTTCGGCGCCCGCACCAGTTGCATCGCCGCATTGTCCACATACATGTGGGAAAGCTCCACCTCGGGATATTCCCGGCCAACCCGGATCACCACCTCTCGCCACAGCTCGGAGACCTCCAGGACGTTCGCCTTGTCCACGGAACACAAACGCCGGTCGCGCTTCATGGCCGCCTCGAAGCCCACTCGGGCAATCCTCTCGATCTCGGATTCACTGTACACGGCCGTGTTGAACCCCACCCGCTCGCCATCGCGCAGTTCGATACCGCGCGGTTGCCCGAAGTAGATGTCGCCGGTCAGCTCGCGCACGATCAGCAGGTCCAACCCCGCCACTACCTCGGGGCGCAATGTTGAGGCCGTGGCGAGTTGCGGATAAAGAATCGCGGGACGCAGATTCGCGAACAACCCCAAATCGGAACGGATACCAAGCAACCCGCGTTCCGGCCGCACCTCGCGCTCCAGGCCTTCATATTGCGGCCCGCCAACAGCGCCCAGCAGGATGGCATCGGCCTCGCGCGCCAGCACGCGCGTCGCCTCGGGATATGGGTGACCCACCGCGTCGTACGCGGCACCGCCAATCAGTCCCTGGTCGATCTCCAGGTCCAGCCCCTCCAACCCGGCCACCCGATCCAGAACCTTCAGGGCCTCGTTGACGATCTCCGGACCGATCCCATCACCCGGTAATACCAGAATCCTCTGCACGCAGTCTTCTCCTCGTTTCCACGCCAACCGTCACTCTGCAAGGCGGAAAGGCGAGCCACGGAAAGCACTGACAGAGGCGGAAACGGCCTTGGATTCGATCCATTCTCCGTGGTCTCCATGTTCTTCCGTGGCTGCATTTTCAAGCTAACCCGTTCGTATCACACGGATTTTCGCCAAACCGACCGGGATTTACTTACGCCGTCCCGCCGACGGAAAGTCGGATTCACAGCACGGCCCCAGCAATTCGGCCAAACCAAACTCACACCACCTTCATCAGCCATGGCGCTTCCTCGCGCCGGCGCGCCTCGTAAGCACGAATCTCGTCCGCATGCTGAAGGGTCAGTGCGATGTCGTCCAGTCCTTCCAACAAACGATGCCGCCGGTATTCATCCAGATCGAAACGAAAAACCGGCCCTCCCGGCACCCGAACCTCCTTGGCCTGTAGATCCACCGCGATCCTCAGCCCAGGTTCCCGCCCCACACGCCGAAAAAGTTCATCGACTTCTTTTTCCTCTAAAACAACCGGTAATAATCCATTTTTAAAGCTATTATTGAAAAATATATCGGCGAAGGACGGCGCGATCACGGCGCGGAATCCGAAGTCGGCCAGCGCCCAGACCGCGTGTTCGCGCGAGGACCCGCAGCCGAAATTCTTGCGTGCCAACAGAATCGTGGCCCGGTCGAAGGGACTCCGGTTCAGAACAAAGGCCGGATTTTTCCGCCGGTGTGAGTTGTCCGAATCCGGCTCACCCGGATCGAGGTAACGCCAGTCATCAAACGCATTCGGGCCAAACCCGGCCCGTTTCACCGATTTCAGGTACTGTTTCGGGATGATGGCGTCAGTATCGACGTTCGCGCGATCCAGGGGCGCGGCGATGCCCTCGT
>SLHN01000057.1 GCA_007136145.1 Thioalkalivibrio sp. | reverse complement strand
CGTCCCGGGTCAGCCAGGTGTGATCCTCGACCCAGAACCAGTGCCCCTGGCCGTGACGCATCCGGTATTCCTGCAGGTAATCGTCCGGCCCGTGCGCCAGATAGCCCGCGACCTCGCGTTCGATCTGTGGCAGATCCTCGGGGTGAATCAGGCTGGCGTGATCGATTCGCCCCGAGAGAAAGTCCTTTGGCCTGTAGCCGAACTGCGTGACGTTGTCGCTGACATACACGAGCGGCCAGCCGGGCTCGTTGCGCCAGGTCATCGCGACCACCGGCGAACGCTCGACGATCGCCGACAGATTCCGCAAGCGCTGGCGGTCTTCCTCGCGCTCGGTCACGTCGAGCATCAGGCCCTGCAGGTACGCGGGCTGCCCGGTTTCGTCAATGCACTCGCCGAAATTCTGGATATTCCTCCAGCAGCCTGCCGAAGTCCGCAGCCGGTATTCAAGCGACAGCGGACCACCCGAGCAAGACCACTCCTGCAATTCATCCAGCACCCGCTTCCGATCGTCCGGATGAATGAGATCGACCCAGAAGTCGGGGTCATCAAGCCACTCCGTCGTGCTGTAACCCAGCTCCGAGACACGGGGACTGACATAGACAACACGAGCCGGTTCCTCCGGCAACGCCCGGTAGATAATGGCGGGAACCTGCTCGGTAAGGAGTCGAAAACTCCTCTCGCTCTCCTCCAGAGCCCGCTTCGCGGTAATCGCCTCCTCCATCAGCCTGACCGCGGTCAGCCGCCCCTGCTCCTGCTCCTGCAACGCCCGCCGGTGTTCCTGTTCACGGCGCGCCTCGCTGCGTTCGAGCGCGGCTTCGGCGGCCTTGCGCGCGCTGATGTCGTGGACGATCGAATACACGACAGTGCGGCCGGCAATCGTGATCGGGCCACTGAAGACCTCGACGTCCTTCACTGTCCCATCCGCTCTGCGGTGCTGGAACTCGTAGTGACCATGCCCGGTATCGCTCCCCCACTGCCCTCCGCCCTCGGCGTTCCCGGGCGACCGGGCCACGATGTCCTGCGCGCGCATCGCGGTGAGGCGATCGCGCGGCCAGCCGTAAAATTGTTCCGCAGCAGCATTGGCGTCGACGATCGCGCCGGTTTCGGGATCGACGAGAAGCATCACCGAGCGATTGTCCTCGAACATGCTGCGGTAACGCGCCTCCTGCTCGACCAGCGCGGCCAGGTCGCCCCGCCGCCGCAGGTATTCGACCAATAACAGACCCAGTGCCAGCGTGAGCAGCGGATAGATCAACATCACCGGCAGGCTGATCGTCGTCAGCACCGAACGCGCAATCTCCCAGGGCAGCGTCAGCATCAGAGCGAGCATGACGAAATGCACGACCACCCCGAGACCCAGCAACGTAACCCAGTCGATTTCGACCGGCGGCCTGCGAATGAATCGCCGCCAAATGAGCCCGATCAGCCCCGATGCCAGGATCACCGAAACACCGGTCAACGCGGCCGCGCCGCCCAGCGACCATCGGTAGGCGGCGGCCATGGCCATGCCGATCAAAGTGGGCACCGGACCCAGAAACAGCCCGCTGATCGACAGCAATACCGATCGGGTATCGAAAATCACGCCGGGCATGAACGTGGCGCTGATCTTCATCAGCAGAATGCTGACGACGCCGACAAACAGACCCGCAGCCAGCGATGGGCGATCGAGCCAGCCCGGAAGGAGGCGAGAAAGTGCCAGTCCGATCACCTGCACCAGACCAACCAGAACGATTGCGTTCAGCAGCAGGGCGAAACCGAAGTCGAGGGGGGCCGGTGTCGTCATTCGGTTCGCGCCCCCGGGGAGTCAGCAGGCCGTGCTTCGATGCGCACGCGACCGACGCCGGAACCGTCCGCCGATCGCTGGTGCGAGTCCTTCAGCAACCATCCGGCAGACGACGCGTAAGGCGATTGCCGGAGAAAAATATACCAGATTGCGCAGGATTTTCGTTCGTCGGCAAGGCGCTCTCCCGGGCGCATGGTGGTTCCATGCAACCGGGAGGGCAACGCAGCAGACGGACGAAAAGACCAGCAAGATGGTATCTTTTTTGACAGAAATCGCCTTACATGATCGAGTTCAGCCGTTCGGTTTCGGTTGCCCCATGATCCGAAGCCATTTTCTGGTCAACAACCGGAGACCAGATCTGTTCAATGGACGACCCGGCGCGGCCAGTGACGATTCGCCAGGTCTTTATCAACTCGGGCAGGAGCTCCAGGACATCGGCATAACGCTGGGCAAGATGAAGTCGTTCCAACAATGACAACAGACCAGCCAGGCGCACGTCCCACGGAGATACACCGGCAAGCACCGGGCGCGACCGCCCGACCTCCCCCAGAAGTTTCGCGAGCGCGTCAGGTTCCAAAGCAGTCAGAGGCCAGGCCGTGCCCAGCGTTTCCAGCCCCCAGCGTCCCCAGTGCAGGGCAATCACTTCACCCCCGGCCATGGCCAGCGTCTGCGGGTTCAACTGCCGATTCACGAATACCCACGGCAGACCGCGCACTCTTTCCACCACGGCCTCGAAGTCCGCAAGCAGCTCATCAACGGCATCGCGCTCCTTCGAGTCCGCAACCAGCCGTACGCGCTCCAACATCGCCCGGTCCAGTCGCTGCCAGAGCAACGGGCGCGAACGCCCATAACGCTCGGCGAGTTCGCCGGATGGCTCCACCGCGATCAGCGACCGCCGGAAACGTTCCACGCCTTCAGCGAGGACGGCACCCGAGGGCTCGCCCTCATCCTGTCCTCGAACCGCCGGGCCGCCGGGTCCGCCCACACCGTCGGAACCCGATGCACCGGCAGGATCCGCAGGGCCATGGCTGTCCTCCTGCGTGGGGTCCGGGCGAGTGCCGACCTGTTCTGTATCCGGGGGCAACCGCAGCACATGACACTGGAGACCATCGATCATCGTGGCGCCAATCCAGGCCGGGGCCGGTAAACCCGCCGGAGGATCCGCCAGCAGACTCGCCTCGTGGCGCGCCTCCGCGGAACGGTTGGGGCCGAATACCTTGACCAGACGCGGCTCACAGCCCTCCATCTCGCAATGGATGGCGAGCACGTCGGGCACCCGTGTTTGCCACCACTCGCTGCGGAGAATCCGCACCGACGGGCCCTCCAGTTCCCTGAGCACGCGTGGCACCCAGTCCTCGCGGGCGGTATCGTCCAGCAGTGCCCAAAAACCTTCCCCGCGCCGGCCGCGGCGGCGCTGAAATACTCGATGATCGAAAAACAGGGCATCCAATCGCGGGCGCTCGCGATTCAGGGAAACCAGGTTGACGACCATCCCAACCAGCCGGTTCAGCATTTGCCGGGCCAGCAACAGCGCCACGATCGCGGCCAGCAGGCCCGGTGGGTCGCGATACAGATAATCCGCGACCAGCCACACGAACACCACCAGAAAGCCGAAGCCGGCGACCCCCGGAAGCCACTCCTGTGGGGGAGACAGTACCTTCCTGCGCAGGCCATTGCTGAAACGGCTTCCGAGTCCGGCCAGCAACGCGAACAGAACAAGAAATGCGATCAGAAGCCCCAGCACCGAGGGATAGAACAGCGCCAGGACACCCGCGCCCAGTAACAGGAAAACGAAACCGGCCGGTATGACCGCGTAGCGCCGGTAGGCGCTGGCGGCGATGACATCCTGGTTCTCGAACAGCACCACCTTGCGGCTGCGCTCCAGAATTCCTCGAGCCCCCTGATCGGATCCGAACCGGATCAGCCTTTCAGCCAGCAGATAGATTCCGAAAACGACGACCGTCGCCAGGGTCAGTCCGACGATCAGGCTGTCGCGATCGAATTCCGCGAGAGCGGCCGGGAAGTAGCGCGGGATCCGATCGGATCCCAGCAGGATCACGACCTTCAGCGGCAGGAAAAAAGCCAGCAACATCGCCACCTGCGAGAGCAGTGTGGCCACCACCACGAGGACCGTGCCGCCGGGCGCCACGCGCAGGAATCGACCCCCAAGTTGGGTCGACCAGCGCAACCCCTCGTAGACACGCGGCAGCAACGGGGACACTTCATTCACGGTCACGATTCTTGCACCTCTTCCTGGCGCGTCCGGGGCGGGACCAAGCCCGACAGACTCCCAACGTAGCGCTGATCAATTCGTGATCGCGAGGAACCGAGCCTTTATCCGCGAGCGCGGCGCGGCGGAACGCGGCGATCCAGAAGGCGTTGATTTCAGATGCGCGGTTTGGATCACTCGCCACGCTCGCCTTTCTGGTCGGCGTCTGGCACCGATACCACGAGCACGCCCAGCTTTCCAAAGCGTCTCAGCAGCCTCTCGCCCTGTCGATGCAGGGTCTCGCTCTGATTCAGGCCAAAGTCGTCCAGGGTCCGCAGCACCTGCTCCTTCCCAGTGCACGGATCTTCCTGAATACGCCAGAGAAGCCGCGCACCCAGCGCGTTCAGAACGGTAAACCGTACTCGCTTCGGACCGGCACGGTATGCCAGCAGATAGGTCGGATCCTCTCCCGGCTGCTCGGGTTTGAAGTCCTCACCGATGCGATGCACCGGGAACTCGTAGGCCAGAAGACGAGCATCGGGAGCCAGCAACGGGACCCCCGACAGCGGATCCGACGCCTGCTTCGTCGGGGATGACAGCCGCGAGTTCGGCGCGGTCAGCAGAGTCCTTTCCACCCGCTCGTAATGCGCCAGTTCCGCCATGAACGGCCAGTCTTCCTTCCGGGGCTCGCGCTCCTGAGCCAGGTAACGAACGAATTCGTCGCCGAACTGTGGGAAATACGGTGTATGGGAATCGTGATCACGATAGAAATCGCGCACCAGACGGGGCCACTGCTCCGGACCCACCACTGCGCTGAGCACCGGAAACCCGCTGCTCAGGAGATTCAGTACGTTGTTGTAAAACAACCGGCGATAGATCGCCAACCTCCGCGGTTCGATGTCCGCGGGCGGCGGGAACCGCTCCGGATCGCGCAGATGATCCGCCAGCGCCTGCTGCACCTGTTGGAAACCCGCATCAACCATTGGCCACCTTTCGCACCATCGGTTCCGTCGCTGCACCTTCGGGCACGGCTTGCGCCTGCTCCTGCAGCGTCCGGATTCGGTCGACCTCCTGCAAGAGCTCCTCCAGCGGCGGGAAGTTGAAGTCCCGTTCGAGCAGAGTCGGCACCGGACCGAGACATTCGTAGGCAACCGCAAGCAGTTCCCAGGCCGCTTCACCGACCGGACGACCATGCGTATCCACCCGCAGGTCCTCGGCCTCCTCTTCATGTCCGGCCAAGTGAATGTAGCGCACGCGCTCCAGCGGCAGCGCATCCAGAAACTTCACTGGTTCATAACCGTGGTTGACGCTGTTCACCACAATATTGTTCACGTCCAGAAGCAGGTCACAGTCGGCTTCCTCCAGCACCGCACGAATGAAGGTCGCTTCGTCCAGCTCGCCGCCCAACGGCGTATAGTAGGACACGTTCTCCAGCGCCAGCCGCCGGCCGAGAGCCTCCTGCACCTGCCGCACGCGGTCCGCGACGTAATGCACAGCCTCCTCGGTAAACGGGATCGGCATCAGGTCGTACAGATGCCCCCGCGCATCGCCGCAGGCGGACAGGTGCTCGCTGTAGTCTGCAATCCCGTGGATATCCAGAAACGCGCGCAAATGACCGAGAAACTCCTGATCCAGCGGTCGCGGCCCGCCAATGTCCAGCGACAGCCCGTGACAGACAAACGGATATGCCTCGGTGTACGAACGAAAGACACGACCGAGCCGACCACCCAGGTGCATCCAGTTCTCCGGCGCCGCCTCGAAAAAACCCAGCCGCTCCAGCGCCTCCGGCTGACGAGCGAACGGGCCCAGAAGGGCCCGCCGCAGTCCCAGT
>SLHN01000265.1 GCA_007136145.1 Thioalkalivibrio sp. | reverse complement strand
TCGGGGAAGATCACGTGATCGACCTGCGGCTTGATGTTTTCCCACTGGTACTGGCGCAGGCTGGCGACGTCGATTTCCGAGTCGAAGTGCCCGATGTTGCAGACAATGGCCTGGTTCTTCATGGCTGCCATGTGATCGTGGTTGATCACGTTCATGTTGCCGGTGGCGGTCACGAAAATGTCAGCCTTGTCCGCCGCGTCTTCCATGGTGACGACCCGGTAGCCTTCCATCGCCGCCTGCAGGGCGCAGATCGGATCGATCTCGGTGATCCATACGGTCGCGCCGAGGCCGCGCAGCGACTGAGCGCTACCCTTGCCCACATCCCCATAGCCGCAGACCACGGCAATCTTGCCGGCGACCATCACGTCAGTCGCTCGCTTGATTGCGTCAACCAGCGACTCACGGCAACCGTAGAGATTGTCGAACTTGGACTTGGTGACCGAGTCGTTCACGTTGATCGCGGGGAAGGGGAGGTTGCCTTCCTTCTGCATCTGGTACAGGCGGTGAACGCCGGTCGTGGTCTCTTCGGTCACGCCTTGGATGTTCTTCTTGATGTTGGAGTACCAGTTCGGGGACTCCTTAAGGCGCTTCTTGATGGACGCGAACAGCGCGCGTTCCTCGTCGTTGCCGGGGTTGTCCAGCACGGACGGATCCTTCTCGGCCTTCGCGCCCAGGATCACCAGCAGCGTCGCATCTCCGCCGTCATCCAGGATCATGTTGGGCGTGCCGCCGTCGTGCCATTCGAAGATACGGTGGGCGTAATCCCAATACTCTTCGAGCGTCTCGCCCTTCACGGCGAACACCGGCGTGCCATTGGCGGCGATGGCGGCGGCCGCGTGGTCCTGGGTTGAATAGATGTTACACGAGGCCCAGCGGACCTCGGCGCCCAATGCCTCGAGCGTCTCGATCAGGACCGCGGTCTGGATCGTCATGTGCAGGGAGCCGGCGATCCGGGCGCCCTTCAGGGGTTGGTCCTTCGCGAATTCCTCGCGCGTCTGCATCAGGCCGGGCATCTCGGTTTCGGCGATCGCAATTTCCTTGCGGCCGAAGTCGGCGAGGTTGATATCCCTGACGATGTAGTCCTGAGTCTTACTGGGGTTCATCACAGCATTCATGGTTTAAAAGCTCCGTGAGTCTGGATGAGCGCCGTTGCATTAAGGAAAGAGATCCGGCTGAGCCTGACGGGCGTACCGCTGCAGCGCTCCTCAGCCGGGTAAATCTTGCGTCCGGGCGTTCTCAGAGCCCGGACGCGGCGCGGAGTTCCTCCGCGCGGTCAGTATGTTCCCAGGGCAGATCGACGTCCTCGCGTCCGAAATGCCCATATGCGGCCGTCTGTTGGTACAGGGGTCGCAGAAGATCGAGGGCCTGGATCAGTCCCCAAGGCCGCAGATCAAAATGTTCCCGGACCAGCTCCACGATCCGCCTGTCGTCGATCCGGCCGGTCCCGAAGGTGTCGACGCTGATGGATGTCGGGTGTGCGACACCGATCGCGTAGGAAACCTGGATCTCGCATTTGTCCGCAAGGCCGGCCGCGACAATATTCTTGGCAACATAACGGCCTGCATACGCGGCCGACCGGTCGACCTTCGAAGGATCCTTCCCCGAAAATGCACCGCCACCGTGACGGGCCATGCCGCCATAGGTGTCCACGATGATCTTGCGGCCTGTCAACCCGCAGTCTCCGACCGGGCCGCCAATCACGAATTGCCCGGTGGGGTTGATGTGGATCTGATCGCGGCCACAACGGGCCAACCAGTCGGTCGGCAGAATCGGCCTCAGGATCTCATCGAGTACTGCTTCGCGGAGATCCTTCTGCGAAATTTCCGGGTCGTGCTGGGTTGATAGTACCACGGCATCGATTCCGGATGGGACCCCGTCCTCGTAACGAAGAGTGACCTGGCTTTTCGCATCGGGCCGCAGCCATGGCAGGACCCCGCTCTTGCGGAGCTCTGCCTGGCGGCGCACCAGGCGGTGCGCGTAGTAGATCGGTGCCGGCATCAGGCTGTCGGTCTCGCGCGCGGCGTAACCGAACATCAGACCCTGATCGCCGGCGCCCTGATTGCTGCGATCCGACAGATCACGGTCGACTCCCATCGCAATGTCGGGTGACTGTTGGCCAAGTGCATTCAGCACGGCGCAGGTGTGTCCGTCGAAGCCAACCGCGGCATTGTCGTAACCGATGCCGCACACCGTGTCGCGCACGATCCTTTCATAATCGATGGTCGCGCTGGTGGTGATCTCCCCGGCCAACAAGACCATCCCGGTCTTGGTAAGCGTTTCGCAGGCGATGCGCGCGTGTGGGTCCTTGGTCAGGATCGCATCGACCACGGCATCGGAGATCTGATCGGCCATCTTGTCGGGATGACCCTCGGAAACCGATTCGGACGTGAAGAGGTAACTCGTGGCCATGCGCGCATTCCTCGGACCGGTGCGTAGGGTGAAGGAAAATTTCCCAAGTCTAACGCCAGTCGTCGTATATTTCTAAAATTGCGTCGCGGGGGTGAGCAGGGGCGTGGCCGCCCCCGGTCAAGGATTGTGGCATTTTCCGCAGTCCCTGGCCATTGGGGGTATACTGTTCGAGGTACTCCATACCTATCGTCGGCCGGCATGTCCAGGGATGACCGGACATGTTCGAGGGATAACCAGTGTTGGAAACAAGAGAGACGAGTCGCGAACGCGTGCTGAGGGTGGCCACGCAATTGTTTGCCACCCAGGGTTATCACGCAACCGGCATGAAGGACCTGGAGAAGGCTTCCGGTCTGGGGCGTAGTTCCCTCTACCATCAGTTCCCCAGCAAGGAGGCTCTCCTGTTCGCGATCATCACGCCCTATTTGCGCGAGCTGATCGCCTTTGGGAACAAATTGCTGGATACCGAGATGCCGGCCAGGCAACGACTTCGCGAGTTGTCGCGGGGGGTGATGCGCTGTATCACCGAAAACCTTGCGGCGACCACGATCTGTTTTCGCGAAATACATGCCGTGACCGGGGAACACAAGGCGGAGCTGCTTGCTCTGCACCGCGAATACGAGCAGATCTGGTCGCGGGTGCTCCAGGCCGGAGTAGATGAAGGCGCGTTCCGGCGCGCCGATGGTCTGGCGGTGAAGGCCCTGCTCGGAATGCACCATTACAGCTACCTCTGGCTACGCACCGACGGACCCGGTACGCCCGAGGAAATCGCGGATTCCTTCTGCGATCTTCTCCGCGACGGCATGCTTTCCACCCCGCCGCCCCGCTGACAGTCCTTCTCGGCCCGCGACGCTCTCTGGCTACCCGTCGCTCGTGCCCGGTGTGCTGCCGCACCGGCGCGGGAATTCATGATTTCCCTGTCCACCGACACATTCGCTGACGTTCCCGTGAGCGGGACGAAGGCCTGCGCCTATCCCGCGTAATTTTTCCTGGATAGTTCCTTGACAAGTATCTGTCGTGGCCTATATTGGATGGACCGGTTGGTACAGAAGCGGCCGGTTACATGGTGGAAAGGGTGCTGACTCCAGGGGCAGCCATTCCATCGACATTAACGGCACATGCGAAGAGCAGTCGCCGAGACGGGTGCACCACCATCTGGATGGTGTTACTGCAGGTGATGAACTCCATCGGGCCAAGCCGCACGCAACCCGTTGCTTCCAACAGAGGTAAACCTATGGCGAAGACAGATAATATGGCGAAGGAAGACAAGTCGATCGGGTCGGGATGGCATTTCAGTCCGGACGCCATTCACAAGCCCGCCGAGGTCGATACGGCCGCACCGCCCTCCGCGGGTCGTCGTTCGTTCCTGCGGAAAGGTGCGGCCATGGCGGGAGTGGCTCTCGCCGGCGCGGGCGGTGGCGCTTCGGTCGCACAGGCCGCGAAGCTGACGGTCCCCGAGTGGTCCAGGACCATGGGCAAGCCGATCCCGCCCACGGATTACGGGATGCCCATCGAGTACGAATCCCACTATGTGCGCACCCGGTCGGACGTGTTCGTCAATCGACAGAATTACTCGGACTGGAGTATGTCTCCGCTGCAGAAGCAGCAGGGCATCGTCACCCCGAACGGGGTGTTTTTCGAACGGCACCACAACGGCACCGCGAAGATCGACCCGGAGCAACACCGTCTGGTGATTCACGGTCTGGTGAAACGGCCTTTGGTTTTCACCATGAGCGACCTGATGCGTTACCCCTCGGTGTCCAAGTTCCATTTCATGGAGTGCTCGGGGAATACCCTGACCGATTGGCGCGAGCCGCGCTCAACCACCGTCCAGCAGAGCCATGGCCTTCTCTCCTGCGCTCAGTGGACGGGCGTTCCGCTGGCCTGGCTGCTGGATGAGGCCGGAGTGGATCCAAAGGGCAAGTGGGTGATGCTGGAAGGCGCCGATGGCTCCGGGCATCTCCGCTCGATCCCGATGGAAAAAATCATGGACGACGTACTGATCGCCTTCGGGCAAAACGGCGAGATGCTGCGGGCCGAGCAGGGCTATCCGATTCGGGCGTTCGTGCCCGGCTGGGAGGGCAACACCAGCGTGAAGTGGCTGCGCCGTATCAAGGTGGTGGAAGGTCCGGCTCATGTCCGCGGTGAAACGGCTCGCTATACCGACCCGATGCCCGATGGAAAGTGGCGACAATTCAGTATGGAAATGGAGTGCAAGTCGGTAATCACCAGTCCGTCGGGCGGCATGACCCTGCGTGGTGGCCCGGGTTTCTACGAGATCCAGGGCTTTGCCTGGTCGGGCAACGGCAAGATCACTCATGTCGATGTCACCCTGGACGGCGGGCGCAACTGGCGCGAGGCGACGCTGGAGGAACCAGTGATGGACAAGTGCCTTACCCGCTTCCGCTACCGATGGAACTGGGACGGTGGTCCCGCCAGGATCGCCAGCCGCGCCAAGGACAGTACCGGCTATGTGCAGCCAACGGTCGAGGATCTGGCCCGAGAGCGGGAGATCGTCGGTTTCGTGCAGCATCACAACGGCATCTATCCGTGGGCCGTCTCACAGCAGGGGGAGGTGACCAATGCTATCGGTTAAGTTGTGTGGCGCGTTTGCGAGTGCGTTGTTCCTGACGTTTGGTGCCGCGCAGGCATCGTCCTACCCGGAAAGACCGGATGTTGGATTTGGCCAGCCGATCAGTGAGGCCGACATCCAGCCGTGGAACATCGATATCCATACGCCTTCCGGTGCCGGACTACCTCCGGGTGAGGGTACCGTGGCGCAGGGGCGTGAGGTGTACCAGGCAAGGTGCCTGGCGTGTCACGGCGAGAAGGCAGCCGGGGGACCTGTTTACGGCACCATGGTCGGTGGTATCGGATCCATGACCGAGAGGCCCCGGGTGCTGACGCCCGGCAGCATGTATCCGTATGCACCCATCCTGTTCGACTACACGCGTCGCGCCATGCCCATGGATGCGCCGCAGTCCCTCAGCAACGACGAGGTCTATGCTGTTTCGGCCTATATCTACTACCTCAACGAGTTGATCGGCGAGGATTTCAAGATGAACGCCGAAACGATGCCTCAGATCAAGATGCCGAACCGCGACGCATTCATCGTGGATGACCGTCCGGATGCCCAGGCGGAGCGGTGCATGAGCGACTGTCCTCCGATTGGCACGGTGGCGGACGCAGAGTGGAAAGCGGGGGACTAGGGGGTTGCCTCACTGATCTGGACTAACGAGCCCGGCTTCATGCCGGGCTCAACCCTTGCAATCCATTCCACCGCGCCTGTCTGGGAGTCGGTCCGCGGAGTCTTCGTGTCGCGAAGCGAGAGTTGCGTGTCGGCCTGCTCGAGGATCCGCATGACCAGACATCGGGCCAGCCGCCAGACGGCGTCGATTGCCTCGACTCGTCGCGGATGCCGTT
>SLHN01000146.1 GCA_007136145.1 Thioalkalivibrio sp. | reverse complement strand
CGCTTACGCATATCCCGAATACTTTTCGTCGTTTCTTACTTTATCGCGTCCGTTTCGCCCTTCTCTTTGAAGCTGTTCCGCGAGGAGCTTTCTGACCCAAAGGTATATCTATTGGTGGCTTTCTTCACGAGACTTGTTGTTTTTGTTTACATGTTTTCTCGGAAGATGTTAGGGCGTATTTGGGAGACTCAAAGGCTTTGACCGATTGACAGGGAGAAAGTGTAGAAAGAGCCAGAATTGCAAATAGGCTTTCGGGTGGAGAAACGGGGGAATGATTTGTTTCGAAGGGGGCAAGCGCGCGTTGGTCCTAGATGGTGCGGCGGGTCAGAATCAGGAAAATCCCGCTGGTGTCCTGACCGCTGCTTCCAGCCGGAGGACGCTTTCGTCCTGGAAGTAAAGGTTTAGCTGGAGCCTGTCACCGGGTTCAAGGCCCGGGTGTACACCGTTGAGCTTGATGTACGCGCCTGCGGGTGTGAACTCGGTGTTGCTGCGTGCTGGTAGCGAAATCGTGGTTAGGGCGTTGTGCGATTCGGTCGAGTTAGCCCTGGGCGACGCGTTCAACGTGGTGGTTGTGGCAACGGGGGAAGCTGCACGAACCAGCCGGTGCTCGTGCCGAGAACGGTTGTGGAGGGAGAAGTAGGCCCTAGCGGTTGTGGAATCCAGCAGGTCCACGACGACCCAAGGGGCTTTGCTGACCAACAGGTCGTGGGCTACCGCGTGGTGGGCCAGGGCAGGTGCCGACCCTGGCCCGACCGAGACCAACAGGCACGCGACTGAGACGGCGTATCTGATCGCTCGGCGCACCACGCTGGTCAACCGGGTTTGTCGATTCTCCCTATTCCACCGTAACGGTGATCACGTCCGAGGCCACTGGCGGATCGAAGCTGATGTGCCGGTAATCCATGAACAGGAGTTGGAGCGTGTGGGTGCCGGCAGGCAGGTCGAGGCTGGCCTGAGTTTGCCCGCCACCGAAATGACGGGTGGAGTCAGAGAACGGCAATGACGCGTCGAGATCGACTTCTTCAATGGTCTTGTTGACCAGAAGGTGATGGTGCCCGGTCTTGTCGACTTCCACGCCAGCTGGAGCCACACCCATGCCGCTTAGACCCATCCGTACTGTCACGGGACCCTGAATCGTTTCGCCGTCGGTGGGCGAGATGAAGTAGACCTTCGCTCCCTCGGGGGCCGCGACACGGTCCGCAGCCACGAGCAGGGGCGATGCGAACGTAAGTGCGGCGACGAGTGGCAGGAAAAGCTTTTTCATGATGTCATCCTCCGGTATTCCGTTTGGTCGTTATGTTGATGCACGCGTTGACTTGCGAACCAGGCGATCTGAAGACCGACGAGGCTTCAATGGATCCTCGAGTTACTAGACATTTAGTGCCCCGTCGACCCTTCTGAGCGTTCCACCCGTCCCAGAGTTCCACCTGTACCAGGGGCGCGGTGACTGATCATCCCACCGAGTACCGCCCCTTGGCATGTGGAAGGAAGCCCTTTGCGCCACGCCGCTGCTGTTCCGGACGGGCCGTGACAGGGCGGTTCCAGAAGCGTGAGGTGCCGTTCCGACCTGCCGAGCCGGTCATGCAGCTTCTCCGAAAACGTACTTCGGTCGGATCCACTTGATCAACAGCGGCAACAGCATCAGTGCGGTAAAGACATGCAGGATCAAGGCCGCCCCGATGTAGATACCCAGGCCCCAGGTATTGGCAAGGTCGGTGCTGACCAGCGGGATGAAACTGCCGAGCAACACGAAGACCGACACAATCACCGCCGATCCCGTCGTGTCCAGCGTGTTGCGCAGAGCCTGGCTCCAGTTCTGTCCCGTGGCCAGCATTTCTTCCTTCAACCGGGAAATCATGTAGATCCCGTAGTCCACGCCCAGGCCCATCGCGATGCTGAGCGTGACGATCAAGTGAAAAGCCAGGTTTCCGGACCAGTTCTGTACCGAGGTGAAATAGCCCCCAAGCCCATACTGCGCGAACAGGGTGATCAGCAGGGTGCTGAGGAGGATGCCCGCGAGGGCAAACGAGCGGAACATCAGGGCAGTGATCAGGAAAATCGCCAGGGCTGTCTGCATCGGGCTGCGCAACCACTCGGCCATGGCCACTTCGCGCGTCGCCTCCGTGGCGCCCAGGAAACCGCCGACACCCGGTCGAACGTAGTCCGGCCCTTCCACGGAAAGCTCGTTGGTGTCGCCGGAAAGGTCGGTCCATGGGCCCGAGCGAAGACCGAAGTGCACTTTGCTGAATCCCGCATCGTTCTTGTGTTTCTCGATGTATTCCTGGATATCCATCGTTACCTGATGGGTCTCAACCGGATGCATGGTGTTGATGAAACCCAGCACGACCCCTTCATTCCAGTCGTGCGACACGAACGAATCCATGTCACCAGCCGAAGTCATCGTTTCCAGTAGTCCGTTGTACAACTGGACGATGGCGTCCGGATCCCGGTCATCGTCGGGATCGATGGCCCGAAGGTATTCAGCGGTCGGCACCCGGAGATCGGCGAGATCCAGTGGGTCTCCCGGCTCGGCGGCGAGCAGCATGTTCACCAGCCGGATGTATTGCGCGTAGGAACCCGTGAACCCGACGAATGGGTGGTCGCGCATCCAGTTCTCCATTCGCTCGATGTCGCCCAGAACCTCGGCGTCGTTGAAGATGCCCTGAGCACCGCAGGGATCCGGATCCCAGCAACCGAGTTCCTGTTCATGGGATCGGCACGCGGCCTGGCGCTCGGCTGGATCCTCGATGTCGAACAGATGATCGGGGAAGTAGGTGTCGAGGCATTGGGGAGAAAGCGGATCGCGACCACGGATCGGGATACTCACCGAGATCACTCCCGGCATGATGTCATTCAGGCGCTCGAGATCCTGCCAGGTTTCCGATTTCTCCTTGAACGCCGCGCGTGCGTAGTTGATGCCTTTCTCGATTCCCGGGAACGGGTCTGCCGTGGTGCCTTCCCAGAAGCGCGTGTGATAGGCGGATACCGCCACGACCAGCGCGATCACGCCGATGGGCAGCCACTTGCCCGGGCCCAGCAGCATGCGGGTGATGCCGCCACCGACACGCGTTTCCCATTGGTGGCCGTGCTTGTTCTGGCAGCTTTCCTGCGAAGGGGGGAATACGGTCAACAACAAGGGAATCAGCGTCGTGGTGGTGAACAGCAGGGTGAACATGCCGAGCACGCCGAACAGGGCGTAGGCCTTGAAGAACGAAATATCCACCGTTGCCAGCGTCGCGAACCCCACCATGTCGGTGACAATCGACAAGGTTGCGGGAATGATGGTGTGAGAGATCGCGATGTGAGCCGACTTGAAGCAATCCCCGCTACCTGCCTGTTCGAGCATGAAACGACGGGTGATCTGAACCGAGTGCCCGATGCCGATGGCGAGCAGCAGCATCGGTGTGAGCACCATCATCGTCGTGAGCTTGAACTCGGTGTAGCCCATCAGGCCCAGCGTCATCGCAATGGTCGCGAAAACCCCCAGCAGCGGGAAGATGGCCCCCCGCCAGTTGCGGAACTCAAGCCAGAGTACGGCTATGACAATGAGCAAAGACAGGACGAACAACCACCATTTCTGGACCAGGTCGAGCAGCATGTAAGCGAGGAAATAGGGTTCCCCGGCAACCAGGACCTCGATCCGATCATCCTCGGCATGCCCGGCCATGAGGTCGCGCACTTCGCGAACCCAGGGCAGGTACATCTCCTTCACGCCATCGGTGTAGTCCGCGATGATGTACGCTGCGGTGGCCTTGCAGAAGTCCTCGGTGTAATCCTCGTAGGCGCAGAGTTCGCCCGTATCCCGGTGTTCCATCGAAACCAACATCGGGGCCATCACCGGATTGGTGCGAATCCCTTCTTCCAGAAAGGCCAGTTCCTCAGCGGCCTGCTCCGGATCCGTGGTGCTGATGCCGCCGGTCGGGATCAGCCGCTGGAATACCAATCCGTACTCGTCGGCGCCCATGTATTTGATCTTCTGGGCGGCGAGGTTGATGAAGTTCTCGGGGCGCGCCTCGGGAAGCGCTTCCATTTCGTGGTGGATCTGCTGGATCTTGTTGATGAACCAGGGTTGGAAGATGTCGCCCTCCTTAACCCGTACCGCGATCACCATCAGGTTGCCCATGCCGAAGTTCTGTTCGGCATAGTCGTTGGTGGCCACGTACCGATTGGTGGGCGGAAGCAGCGTGTCGGGGTCGTTGCGGATATCTACCTTCGAGATTTGTGTTGCCAGCACACCGGTTGCGGCGAGCAGCAGGAAGATGATGACCCAGCGGAAGCGGATCACGAAGGTCGCGTAGGCGTCGGCCCATGGGTGAACCGGCGGCAGGGGACGTGGGGTAGACGCCATATTTCGACTCCCGGGCTGATGAGGGCGAAGCGCTGCCAATGCGGGCCGGCGCGCGCGTTCAGGCGGCGCCGGCTCCGTTGCGATCGGTCAGTGCGGGGCTACCAGAAGAAGTACTGAAGACCGACCTGGACATTCGATGATTTCTTGAACTGTCCGAATGTGGTGTCGTCATCACCCCAGTAGTTGTTCCACTCGAACAGCCCGACCAGATTGCTGGTGAACGACCAGTCGACATCAAACCGGTTCCACCAGCCACCGCCCTCTTCGTAGATGGTGATGTTGTTCCAGCGGCCACGCTGACTGGGACCAAATGGCTTCGAGAAGAACAGGGAATAGAATTCCTTGTTTTTTCGTGCCGGCTTCAGCCCGTTGGTCGGGTTCATCGTGGCGAACTTGCCGGTGTAACGGGAGCAGTCGAATGCAATGCCGCTCTGAGTCTTGCAGGTTGCACTGTCGTTCACGTGATCCAGGTTGCGGAACTGGATGAACTGGCCGCTGACCAGCATGTTAGTCATCACGGTGATGTCCGCGCCGAGCACGTACTTGAACATGTCGGCCTTTTCCATGCGCAGGCCGTTGGAAAGGTCGCCGATGCCCAACAGTACATTGTCGATCACCGGCTGGCGGGTATCCTTCTGATAGAGGAATTCTCCCCGCAGCACCACCGGCCCGAGCGTGGCGGTATCCAGTGCATAGTCGAATGAACCGCCAATGTTATGTATCCGCTGTTGCCGTTCGTTGAACCGGAGCTCCACCGGGTTGGTGTTGTGGGCACCCGGCATCATTCCGAAAGTGGGATCGGCTGCTCCGTAAAACTGGCCAGCTCCGTTGCGTAACAGAACCGAGGTGGTCTGACCCGCGTTGGGTCCGCTGAGATCACGCTGGATATCACCCCGGGCGAGGTCAGTACTCAGATCGGGTGCAAACGCGCCACCGCCCACGTCCATGCTGGCTGCCCGTTGCACGGCCAGCTTTTCGCCGGTTACCGAGTCGTGCCAGCTCAGGTCGATGTGCGGATTGGGATCGTAGGCATACAGATAGTTCAGCGAATACCCGAAGCCCCCGCGTGTCATCGTATTGAAGCGGAAACCTAGATTGGCATCCTCGGCGTCGGGTCGGTCGACGACATAGGCCGAGCGAGCACTGTTGCCGGTGAAGCCCGCCCCGGCGAAGGTGTTGAAAGTGGCAAAGGAGGCATTCGGCATGTGCTCGAACGCCGAAGTACGATTCCTTGGTTGCCAGTCTGTGTCAGTGAACCCCGTACCTGTAACGGGCATCAGGTTGGTGACGAAATCGTTGGCGTTGGGATCGCTGGTGCAAGTGGGGTCCAGGCCGCACTGGGCGATGTTGTTCAACAGCATGAACCCCGGTACACCGGTGTCGGGGGTCGCGGGGAGGATCTCGCCCGGACTCGACTGCGGATCCCAGAAGCCGCTGGCGAAGCCATCGACCGTGAGGCCGGCGAAGGGCAGAAGGCCGGCCGGGTTCGGCATTCCCCCGGTG
>SLHN01000031.1 GCA_007136145.1 Thioalkalivibrio sp. | reverse complement strand
TTTCATTTCGACAACGAAACACCGAGGCACAAGGTTCACCTGCCCGCGCATGCACTGGCGAACCGGCTGGTCACCAATGCAGAGTTCCAGTCCTTCATCGACGACGGCGGCTACCAAACACCCGCTTTGTGGCTGGCCGACGGCTGGGCCCAGGTACAGGCCGAGGGATGGCAACGTCCGCTGTACTGGTCCGAGGATGGCGCCAGCGAGTTCACGTTGGCCGGTTGGCGGCCGCTACAGTCCGACGCCCCGGTATGCCATGTGTCGTTTTACGAAGCCGACGCCTTTGCCCGCTGGGCAGGAGCCCGGCTACCTTCCGAAACCGAATGGGAGGCGACCGCGGCAACGCTTCCCGTGGCCGGCAACCTGTTCGAGTCCGGCCATCTTCACCCCGCCGCGATCGCACAGCCGGGGCTCGTGCAGTTCTACGGTGATGTCTGGGAATGGACCGACTCGCCCTACACGGCTTATCCAGGGTTTCGGCCGCTGGCCGGGTCGCTTGGCGAATACAACGGGAAATTCATGTGCAACCAGTTCAGCGTGCGTGGGGGCTCATGCCTGATCTCGGGCGATCATGTCCGCGCTACTTATCGCAGCTTCTTCTACCCCCATCAGCGCTGGCAGATGCTCGGATTTCGCCTGGCGAGGGACGCGGACTGACCGATGGCAACCTGCCCCGTCTGCGAGGGGCGAGCGGTCCGGCTGTTCGCGAGTGTCGGAGGACGCGACTACCTGCGCTGCGCGGAATGCACTGCGACGTTTCTGCAACAGGAACAGTTACCGACCCCGGAACGCGAATTCGCGGAATACCGTCTGCACCAGAATCGGGTTGATGACCCCGGCTACCGTGCTTTTCTCGAGCCGCTGGCAAGCCGGATGCTGTCCCGCCTGGCTCCGGGCAGCTCCGGCATCGATTACGGATGCGGCTCCGGGCATGCGCTTGCCACGATGCTGCGTCAGGCCGGGCACCACGTCACGCTGTACGACCCCTTCTTCGAACCGCATCGAGAGGCACTCGACGCTCGCTACGACTTCATCACCTGCACCGAGGTCGTGGAGCATTTCCATCAGCCCGCCCGCGAATTCGCTCGACTGGCCAGGATGCTGAAACCCGGTGGCCTGCTCGCGATCCAGACCCGCCTGCAGACCGACGATACCCGTTTCGCACGCTGGAACTACCGGCGCGACCCGACCCATGTCGTGTTTTACCGGGAGGAAACCTTCCTGACGATCGCCCGGCGCCACGACTGGATCATGGAGATTCCAGCGCGCAACCTTGTTTTCCTGACCCAGGAAGAAAAGTAGTCCGCCGTTGGTCGCTGGCGGTGCTTGACGGAACCAAGGGTGGCTCCGATACAGACCATGCCCACGGTCCCACGCCATGGTTTCAAGGCCGGGTTGCGACCAGCCAGGCCTCGTTGCGCAGACCCCGGGCCGGGTCTCCGAACAGTCCTTCCTCGCGATAGCTGACGACGCGCAGGCCGGGGAACAGCCGCAGCAGCTCATTCGGGGCGAGCCGGAACGCCGGGTTGCCGGGACCACGGTCATCCACGGCCTCCCGGGTCCAGGTCTGGTAGAACAACAGACCGCCGGGCTTCAGGGCCTGTTCGATCGCCGCCGCCAGATCGCGCTCCAGGAAATACGCGACCACGATCACGTCGAAGGCATCGGATTCCGGGGGCTCTTTCTGCACATCCCGGACCTTGGCCTCGATCGGCAGATTCTCGCTCTCCGCGTGGGCCCTGAGCCTGTCGATCGCAACGGGGGAAACATCCCAGGCCGAGGTCTCCAGCCCGTGCCCCGCCATCAGGCAGGCGTTACCTCCCAGACCACAGGCAAGATCCAGCGCACGGCCCTCCGGGGGCAGAAGGTATGCAAAGGTTTTCAGTACCTCGCACGGGCGGGAGGCTGCGGGATCCGCGTCCTGATAGCGTGCGTTCCATTTCTGTGTCAGTTCGTCGGTCACTCGCGTCGGGGCCTCAGTAGTCCACGGGTGGCAGCCGGGCAACCAGCGCATCCCAGGCGATGACCACACCGGGTAGCACACCTACGGCCGTTTCCCCGTTCAATTCCTGTACTTCCGGCTTGCCGTACTCGCCGTTCACCAGGCGATAGATGGTAATCATCCGGTCCATCGGGTGCACCAGCCAGTACTCCTTCACGCCGGCGCGTTCGTAAACACGGCGTTTGCGCACATGGTCGTGGGAGGCGGTCGAAGGCGACAGGACCTCGACCACGAAATCCGGCGCTCCACGCACCCCCCGGCGGTCGAGCCGGGCAGCGTCGCAGACCACCAGCACATCGGGCTGCACCACGGTGTCGACTAGCTCGTCCGCCTCGTCAGCCCTGGGCAGGCGCACATCGAGAGGCGCAACGTAGGGGCGGCAGGGACCGTCGCCCAACGCCTGCCGCAACTGAAAATAAATCTCTCCGGCAATATCCTGGTGTTCCCGATCCGGACCCGGTGTGATCAGGTAGGCCTCGCCGTCGATCAGTTCATAGCGCAGATCCTCGGGCCAACCGAGGTAATCGCCGTAGGTGTGATAAACATCGTCGCGCCGTGCCAGTGCCATGCGCACCTCGCCGATACTGGGTTTGACTCGAGTCTATCCCGCTGTCGCCGCTCAAGCCAACACGCTCCGCGTCAGGGCGTTTGGAACCGGAGCTTGCCCCACCGCTGTCCAACGGCGAGGCCACCTCCGCAACGCGGCGGCAAGCCTTCGCCTCTCCCTCCGAGCCGAGCCCGTCGCCAGACCCAGCAGTCATCAGGAGCGCGCTCCCGCTTTCGGACGACCACCGACACTCACAGCATGGCAATAGCAGGCGGTTCCTCAACCGGAGAACTGGGCCTCCTCGGTGGAACCGGTCAGCGCGGTGACCGACGAGCCACCGCCCTGAATCACCGTGGTCACGTCGTCAAAATACCCGGCTCCGACCTCCTGCTGATGCGAAACGAAGGTGTAGCCCCGCTCTCGGGCCGCGAACTCGGGCTGCTGCACCTTTTCCACGTAGTGACGCATGCCTTCGCCGGCGGCATAGGCATGCGCCAGATCGAACATGTTGAACCACATGCTGTGGATCCCGGCCAGCGTAATGAACTGGTACTTGTAGCCGAGCTCCGACAGGTCGTCCTGGAAACGCGCGATCTGGGCGTCGTCGAGGTTCTTCTTCCAGTTGAACGACGGCGAACAGTTGTACGCCAGCAATTTGTTCGGGTTCTCCGCCAGCACCGCCTGTGCGAACTCGCGCGCGAAACCGATATCCGGCGTGCCGGTCTCGCACCAGACCAGGTCGGCATAGGGCGCGTACGCAAGGCCGCGGCTGATCGCCTGCTCCAGGCCATTCTTCACCCGGAAGAAGCCCTCGGCGGTGCGTTCACCGGTCAGAAACGGGCGGTCGTTGTCATCGACATCGCTGGTCAGCAGGTTCGCGGCTTCGGCGTCGGTGCGCGCGAGCAGCAGCGTGGGCACACCCATCACGTCGGCGGCCAGCCGCGCGGCAATCAGCTTCTGCACCGCTTCCTGCGTCGGCACCAATACCTTACCTCCCATGTGGCCGCACTTCTTCACCGCCGCCAGCTGGTCTTCGAAATGCACTCCGGCGGCACCCGCGGCGATCATGTTCTTCATCAGCTCGAAGGCGTTCAGCACACCGCCGAAACCAGCCTCGGCGTCGGCGACGATCGGCAGGAAGTAATCGACATAGCCCTCATCGCCCGGCTCGATACCGCGCGACCACTGGATTTCATCGCCCCGCAGGAAGCTGTTGTTGATGCGCCGGACCATCGTCGGCACCGAGTCATAGGCATAGAGCGACTGGTCCGGGTACATGGTTTCCGAGGTGTTGCCATCGGCCGCCACCTGCCAACCAGAAAGATAGATTGCCTCGATCCCGGCGCGCGCCTGCTGCAGGGCCTGGCCACCGGTGAGCGTGCCCAGGGCGTTCACGTAGCCCTTGCGCGCCTGCCCGTGCAGTCTGGCCCAGAGCTTCTCCGCACCCATCCGGGCAAAGGTGTGCTCGGGACGCACGGATCCGCGCAATCGGACGACGTCCTCGGCGGAGTAGCCGCGGCGCACGTCCAGCCAGCGGGGATCCTCGGACCATTCCCGCTGCAAATTCTCGATCTGCTCCTGACGGCTGAGGTTTCTGTTCATCGTTGTCTTCTCCAAAGGTGGCCGTTCTCGGCTCTTTTGCTGTCATGAACTGTCGAACAACAAGAGACCGGCGCGCAAGGAAGCCACGCCGATACTTGTGCGTTGCAGCAAAATAGTTTAAATCAGACTCCAGGTAAAGCGAAGGAAGCGAGACGCATGGCAACAGCCCGAGGTCATCTGGCCACATGCCCCGAGCCTGAGGAAACCGCCCAGGCCCCCAATGGCCGCCAGCTTCATCTGAGCGCGTCCCAGCTCGCGCGCGCGATCCTGACTGGCTTCGAACGCCACTACTCCTTCTTCGCCGAGATCACCAGCGACGCGCGCCAACGCTTCGAGCGCGCGGACTGGGAAGCGGTACGGGAGGCTTCCGCCCAGCGGATCAGCTTCTACGACGCCCGGGTCACCGAAACCATCGCAAAGCTGCATTCGACCTTCGAGATCAAATGCCTTGACGAGCGCCTCTGGCAGGAGATCAAGCGGGTCTATACCGAGATGCTCCGCCACCATAGCCGACCAGAGCTTGCGGAGACCTTTTTCAATTCGGTGTTCTGCCAGCTATTCGAGCGCAAGTACTACCACAACGACAACATCTTCGTGACCTCGACCGTCAATCGCGACGAGCTTGCCAACCGTTACCAGGTCTGCATGTCCTTCCATCCGCGAGCCGCGGGCCTGGAACACTGCATCTGGGAAGTCCTTTCGGCCTTCTTCTTCAACATCCCCTACGAAGACATCGAGCGCGATGCCAAAAGAATCGCCGAGGCGTTCCGCGATCGCGCCCCCCGGGCAGCCGCCGAAATCGACGATCTGCGCATCGACGTGCTGGAGTCACCGTTCTACCGAAACAAGGCTGCCTACCTGATTGGCCGCGTTGCCCTGCGCGAAGAATATCAGCCTTTCGTGATTCCGCTGATCAATAATGAACAGGGCGCAATCTACGCCGACACCCTGCTGACGACACGGGAACAAATGGAGGCAGTATTCAATTTTGCCCGCGCATATTTCATGGCAAAGACACCGGTGCCGGCGGCCACGGTGGCCTTCCTGCAAAGCCTGATGCCGGACAAGCCACTGGCCGAACTGTATATGAGCATCGGCTTCCAGAAACAGGCGAAGAACGAGTTCTACCGCGACTTCCTGGACCATCTGGCACAAAGCCGGGATCAGTTCCGACTGGCCGAAGGCACGCCGGGCATGGTAATGCTGGTCTTCACCCTGCCATCCTATGGCTATGTCTTCAAGGTCATTCGCGACCACTTTCCGCCGCCCAAGGACGTGACCCGGGAACAGGTCAAGCAGCGTTACCAGCAGGTGAAGCTGCACGACCGCGTCGGCCGGATGGCCGACACCCTGGAGTTTTCCGATGTGGCCTTCCCGCTGGATCGTTTTCCACCGGATCTGATGAAGGAACTGCAGACCGAAGTGCCCTCGCTCCTGGAGATCGACGGGGACGTGCTGGTGCTCAACCACGTGTACATCGAGCGCCGGATGCTTCCGCTGAACCTGTTCCTGGACGTGGCCGACGACGATGAAAAGCGCATGGCCTTGAAGGACTGGGGGCTCGCGATCAAGCAGTTGATGGCGGTCAACATCTTCCCTGGCGACCTGCTGTTCAAGAATTTCGGCGTGAACTGCCTGGGCAAGGTGGTCTTCTACGACTACGACGAGATCGCCTACCTGACCGACTGCAACTTCCG
>SLHN01000241.1 GCA_007136145.1 Thioalkalivibrio sp. | reverse complement strand
TCGGGCCCCGCCGGTACGGACCTTCGCTGACGACCTGGCGACCCGGGATGCCCTGGTTCGGGCCACTGAATTCATGAACCGGCATCTGGCGCGGGATTGAGCCAGGCCGCGCGCGCCGGCGCGACGGAACGGAGCTCGGCGCCTTGGGGTCTACATTGCATGATTTTTCGACGCCTAAAGCATATGGGTTTGTCGCGGTTCGCGCTGCTTGCCGCGCCATTGCTGGCTGTTGCCGGTTGCGCCACGGTTCCGGAGGAGCTCCGACCTGTCGCTGATACCCAACCGAGCGTCGAAGAGGTGCTGCAGGACCCCGACGCGTACCTGGGCCGGGTCGTCATCTGGGGCGGCACGATCGCCGAGGTCACCAACCTTGCCGATGGTACGCGGATCGAGGTGGTGTCGCGTCCACTTGCTCGCAACCAGCGCCCAATGGACGTCGACCGGAGCGAGGGCCG
Organism: Thioalkalivibrio sp.; assembly: GCA_007136145.1. Classification (GTDB taxonomy): domain Bacteria; phylum Pseudomonadota; class Gammaproteobacteria; order Ectothiorhodospirales; family Ectothiorhodospiraceae; genus Thioalkalivibrio. The sequence goes on along the minus strand of SLHN01000241.1, from coordinate 5,412 downwards.
CTTCCATGTCTTGGTCCCCGGCTTCCTGGATCCTCAGGTCCATGCTCCGCTGCGCGCGGTGACCGTTCGCGGCACGTTGGTTGGCGCGAATCCCGGTGTGATCGGCTCGTTCGCCTACACATTCCCCGAGGTCAAGGCTGCGTCGGTTCACCTCTGGCCTCCGGTGGAGCCGGAGTCCCGGGTCATTTACCGCGACCCCTTCTGGGGTCCGTGGGGGCCGTGGGGTCCATACGGGCATCCAGGCCGACGGGGATGGTGGTGAATCGGCACAACCTGCGTTGGCGTTTCCCCCTGATCGCCCTGATGGTCCTGGGGCTGGGCGCCTGTGCCACGCCGCCACTGGCACCCCCCGACCCACTGGGGCCGCAGGTCACTCCCAGGGCCGCCGCGGCAGCGATGGAGCCACCGCCGACGGAACAACTCTGGGGTGGCGTGATTGTCGGTCTGCAGAACCGTTCCGACCACACACGCATCGAGGTGGTCAGCTACCCCCTGCGCCAACAGGAGCCACTGACCGAACGAATGACCAATGGTCGTTTTCTTCTCGAAGTGTCCGGGTTTCTCGACCCGCTGGACCACCGGAGCGGGCGCAGAATCACTGCTCGTGGCCCGGTTTCACGTACCGAGACGGGATGGATCGGCGAGGTGAAATACCTGTTCCCAGTGATGGACGCGAGGGAATATCATTTGTGGCCCGAAGGATCCCCGCGCGAACGAGGCTCCGGTGCAGTACGCTTCGGGGTAGGCATCGGCATCGGTCTTTAGCCCGTTCATTGCTGCGACCAGCGCCCTGTTCCCGTCGCGAGGCATGTTCTCACTGACTGTCATGGCCATGCCTGCCACCCCGAAGCATGAAAACTGCAGGCGTAGGGTGTCAATGAGCGCAGCGAATTGCACCGTTCGAGGCCCGGGGCGTGGAGCCGGGGCCGGCATGGTATCGGTGCGGTTCGGCTGCGCCTCACGGCACCCTACGCGGGTTCTTTCACGCTAACTGTCGTGGCCGGCGGCCACCCTGAAGGATGAATAGGCGAGCCACGGAAAGCACGGACAGACACGGACAGGGGGTTTGGCCCAATTCACTTTCCGTGATTTCCGTGTCCTTGCGTGGCGGTATTTTCACGCTAACTGTGGCTCGCGCGGAAATGGAGAGCCTTGGCTGGCCCTGGCCCATGCTCGGTAGGTAACCGAAGCTTTCCACATTTTTCACCCTGGAGGTGTTCCGATGCAGGCCGTGACCTTTCCTCACGCAGGTGGCCCGGAAGTTCTGCGGCTCGTCGATCGTCCCGATCCGGTGATCGAGCGGGCCGACCAGGTGCTGGTGCGCGTTCTGATGGCCGGTGTGAACCCGATCGATACCAAGGTACGGGCCCAAGGATTACTGACCCCTGCCTATGACCATAACGTCCCCGGCTGCGATGGCGTCGGCATCGTCGAAGCTCTTGGCGCCGAGGTGACGGCGGTCGAGGTTGGTCAGCGCGTGGCGTTCTGTCACGGCGGTGTCGGTGCAGACCCCGGAACCTATGCGACGCTCGCACTTGTTCCGGAGGTGGCATTGGTTCCAGTGCCCGATGCGGTCTCGGACCGCGAGGCGGCCGCGCTGCCCCTGACCTGGATCACCGCCTGGGAGGCGTTGCTCGATCGTGCCTGCCTGGGTCCTGGGCAGACGCTTCTGGTCCATGCGGCCAATGGCGGCGTCGGTCAGATGGCGGTGCAGTTGGGGTGTCAGGTTGGGGCGCGGGTCCTCGCCGCGGTTCGCGGTGACGAGGCGGCCGCGCTGGTGCGGGAACTCGGGGTGGAGGTGGCGGATCGCCGTGCCGACGACTTCGAGCAGCAGTGGCTCGGGTTTTGCGATGGCAGGGGCTTCGATGTCGTGCTCGACACGGTGGGCGGCGATATCTTCGAGGAGGGTCTGACCCAGATCGCCTACGGTGGCGACGTGGTGACGCTGCTCAGCCCTCCGGCGGATACTCATTGGGCGTCGGCTCGTCCGCGCAATCCCCGGATCTCGCTGGAACTTATGTTGACCCCGATGCTGAATCAGGACCGCGAACTGCTTCGCGCCCAGGCCGGGATGCTCAAGGAAGGGTTGGATCGACTGGCGGCGGGCCGGTTAAGGGTGAATGTCGAGGCTGAACTGCCGCTGAGCGATGCCGCCGAAGCGCATCGTATGCTGGAATCCGGGGTCCGCAAGGGCAAGATCGTGCTGCGCGTCTGACCCGAAGCAGCGCCCGGGCCGGGGAGCATGCTGTTCAGCCGCTGCCGAACAGATGTCCGAAGATGCGAGCGCCGCCGATGTACGTACCCATCGCCGAGCCCAGGGTCGTGAACAGGAACACCAGCAGTACCCGTGACACCCGGTTGCGCCACCAGCCGCGCGGACTGGTGGTGTCACGGCGAAGCGTCGCGAAGTCGCCGACCTGCGGCTTGCGCAGGTACAGCTCGACCGCCGCGGCGACGAAGCCAACGCCAATCGTCGGGTTCAGCGAGGTCAGCGGAGCGGCCAGCGCGGCGGTCACGATGGTTGCCGGATGCGCCAGGGCGATGATCCCGCCGATCGCGGCGAGTCCGCCGTTGATCATGATCCAGTCCAGGACCATCTGCAGGCCAAGCTCGGTGTTGCGGGTGAACCCGATCACGAAACCGAGCAGAATGATGCCGACCACCACCCAGGGGATGTACTTCGGCCAGCGTGCCTTGGGCGGTGACTGCTCGAGCTGCGCCAGAATGTCCTCGGGCCGTTGCCGGTCCAGCTCGACATAGTTCTCGATGCCTTTCAGGTGGCCGGCCCCGACGACCGCCAGCACGCGCTGGCGACCGTTCCTGGCGGCCAGCTTGCGCAAATGCGCGGCCATGTAGCGGTCACGCTCATCGATCAACGGTATATAGAGTTCCCGTGACTGTTCGGCGAACTCGCTGAACGTGGATTCGAGCATGTCGCCTTCCTTCAGGCGCTCGATCTCGGCCTCGGGAATCTGTTCGCGGCTCATCACGCTCGCGAACAATCCGCCGATCAGTCCCATGCGTTGCCACCAGGGCACGGCGCGGTAGGCACGGCGCAGTGTAAGTCCGATCTCCCGATCGATCAGAGCCAGCGGCAGCCCCTTGTCGAACGCGCCGTGGATGGCGGCCCGCATCTCCGCGCCGGGTTCGATTCCGTACTGATCGGCCAGCCGCTGTTGGTACGCGCCCAGCGCCAGGCTGGCTGCAACCATCGGCGCCTGACCGCTTCGGACCACGCTGAACAGGTCAAGCTTGCTCATTGCCTCGGGGTCGACGATTGCCCGCTGCCGACTCATGCAGAGCTCGATGGCAATGACATCGAAGTGCCCGGTGTCGATCAGGTCCGCCACGGTGCGAGCGCTGGCTGGAGACACGTGCGCGGTTCCGAGCAGAGTAATATCGGTTTCCCCGATACGAATGTTCCGGTGCGGTTCCAGGGCGAGCAGTTTTGCGACGTTGTCGGTCATCTTGGCATGAAAAGGCAGCAAACAGCCCGCCATCCTATCCGGAATGCACGCGCGGAGCGAGTTGTTGCCTTATCGGCCCGTGCGGCACGTTGAACCTGTCGGTGCGCGTGAGGGCCGCGGGGTAACGATTCATTATCCTCGCGCGACAAGCCAGCGCAGCCACTGATCGTGCAGGGCCCCCGTCCGCCCCGCCACCGCCGACGGTTTGTTCAGCGAACGCCGGAATATCGGGTCGCCCTGAAGATCCGTGTGTTGCCCACCGGCTTCGGTCAGCATCAGGGTGCCGGCGGCGCTGTCCCAGAGGGCCTGACCACCGTGCAGGTAGAGATCGGCGCGCCCGGTAGCCAACCAGGCCCATTCCAGTGCGCAGGCGCCGAGGTTGCGCTGCGAGCGGTAGGGAGGGTCCGTCGCCAACGCCACCGCAACCGGTGTCGATAACCGCTTGTAGTCGACCAGGGCCGTGCATCCGGCCAGGTCCTGCTTTGGACCGTGCTGGCGCGTGGGGGTGGGGGTGCCGTTCATCATCAGACCAGCGCCGCGCTCGGCGCTGAAGAGTTCGTCACGAATCGGATCGTAGGTGGCCCCGAATGCCACGCCGCTGCCGTCGATCAAGGCCAGTGAGATCGCGAAGAACGGCATGCCGCCTGCGAAGTTGGTCGTGCCGTCGAGTGGGTCCAGGAGCCAGAAGGCCTGGTCACCGTGCAGGATGGCTTCCTGCGCGCCACGTGCCTGTTCCTCGCTGAGCACCGGCACGCCGGGAGAGAGTTCATCGAGCAGCTTTCGCAGGCGATTGTCCACCGCGTGATCGGCGCTGGTTACCAGGCTGCCGTCGGATTTCTCGGTAACGCTCATGGGCTCATGAAAGCAGGGGAGCAGCTCCTCCTTCCCCGCGGCCCGGAGCGCACAAAGGATTTCATTGAAACGGGTGCCGCCATTCGTGGTCATCGTTGGTTTTCCTGCCCAGTGCGAATCGTTCGGTGCCTGTGGATACCACCACGCGCGCCAGGCACCAGCTTACGGGTATCATAACGGGTCATGACCGGACTCTTCGTCATTCTGGCCTTGGTACTGGCCGTGCTTTACTTCAACGACGCCTGGCGCAGTCTGGAGCGGGTGCGCAGGGTCGCGCGTGATGTATGCGCGCGCGCCGGGGTGCAGTTTCTGGACAGCAGTGTCGTGCAGACCGGGATCCGGGTCGAGCGCGGTGGCCGTGGGCTGGTGCTCGTCCGGCGTTATCGCTTCGAGTTCGCGACCGACGGAAGCACACGCCACGCCGGAGAGATCTCCCTCCGGGGGCGTCGTGTGCGGATCGCGAGCATGGATCTTCCGGATGGTGGGCGGTTGTTCGATGCCGAAGCGGCGGCTCCCGGGCCGGGAGAGCATCCGCAATGACCCTGAACGAGCTTCGCTATGCGCTCGCTGTCGCGCGCGAGCGTCATTTCGGGCGAGCCGCCGAAGCCTGTCACATCAGTCAGCCGTCGCTTTCGGTCGCGGTGCGCAAGCTCGAGGACGAACTCGGTGTCACCCTGTTCGAGCGTGGGCATGGCGAGGTTACGCTGACCCCGGCGGGCGAGGCGTTACTGCGTCAGGCGCGCCGGGTGATGGACGAAGTCGGTACGCTTCAAGAGATGGCGGTACAGCAGCAGGATCAGTTGTCCGGTCCCCTGCGGATGGGGGCGATCTACACCATCGCGCCCTACCTGCTTCCGGAGTTGATCCCGGTGTTGCACGAACGGGCACCCGAAATGCCGCTGGTGATCGAGGAGAATTTCACCGCCCGCCTGCGCGATCGCCTGAAGGAGGGCGAACTCGATGCGATCGTGGTCTCGCTGCCGTTCGACGAGCCGGGGGTCGTGACGCTGCCGCTATACGATGAACCGTTCGTCGCGGTGCTGCCCGCGGCGCATCCTTTGAATCAGGAAGGGGCACTGACGTTGGACCACAT
>SLHN01000136.1 GCA_007136145.1 Thioalkalivibrio sp. | reverse complement strand
GACGTCTGCGAGGAATGGACGGCGTCGAAGAGCGGGGGCTATGGCACGACGACCGAGGTCTGGGACATCAGCAGCCTGCCCGAAGGCACGGCCTTCGATTTCTCCTATAACGCGATGAGCGTGCCCGACAAGTTCACCGTCGAGTACCCGGTGGGTAATGTGGTGCTCGATACCGGCTGGCGCGGATCGGCCGCGCGCGCGGCGCGCCGATCCGATCTCTACCCCGGCGGCGTGACCGGCCCGGGGCGGGGCGCGGCCGACGACGTGTTCGAAAAGGCGGCAGCCGACGCGTTCAAGGTGACTGTCTACGGCCCGGAAAGCGGCACCGCCTGGAACTACCGAATCCGGCCGCGCTGCCAGCCGGACGCGGTGCTGCGCATCGCCGAGTCGCCAACCCGGGTCACGTACGGCTCGCAGATCCGCTGGCCGGCGACGACCGGCGGCGGGCTCGAAGTCACGCGCTACACCTGGCAGGCAACACCGGACCTGACGTTCGACGAACCGGTGACCACCGAGCCGGCGACGCGAATCACGTTCGACCGGCTGGGGCGGGTGCTGCTGTGGGCCGAGGGCACACCGCGGGACAGCAGTATGCCGACGGTCGAGTCGCAACAGGTCGAGATCGAGGTGGTACCGCCGCGATTCGAGCTGGTGTTCGACCCCCCGGACGGGCAGGCCCGGGTCGGTGACGAGGTGCAGGTGGAGGTGCGCAGCGATCCGGCGCTGCCCGCCGAACTCGTCGATCACCGCTGGGTGCAGCCCAGCGCGCGCAGCACCTACACCGACAACGCGTCGCGGATCGGCTTCACGGTGGGCGATGGCGATCGTTCGCCGCTGCAAGACATCCCGCTGCATGTCTGGGTGCGGGTGCCCTATCACGGCGACACTCTGGCGGAGATCCAGGCCACGTACTCGGGGCAGCCCTACGAGGTGCAGATCAGCGAGCCGGTTCATCGCGGCCCGACCCCGCAGACCTGGGACCCCGAGCGCGGCGGCCTGGTCGATGTGCCCCGTGGCCAGATTGTCACCGGGCAGGAGGTGCGGTTGAACGCCAGCGTGCAGCCGAGCCCGCCGGGAGAAGTGCGCTACCGCTGGTCGGTACAGCCGGACGGCGCCCGGACCCACGGCACCATCGGCAGCAGCCAGACGTTCTCGGCCAGCAACGCCGGCAGCTACACCGTGGAAGTGGTCGCGACCAACGCCGCCGGTCTGGTCCTCGGCCGCGGGAGTCGCAGCGTGATGGTGGCGCAGGATCAGCCACCGCCGGCGCCGGCAACGCCCGATGACGCCGAACCCGCCGACGCGGATGCCCCGCCCGCGGCAACAGTCGATCCCGATGCATTGCTGACGCCGCCGGACGTGATCGACCTCGAGACCGCCTCCGGGCAGTTGGATGCCGACACGCGTGACCGGCGCCATGCTATTCAGGTGACGCGACATGGCTCACTGCGCGTAGAAGCGCATGCCGAGGAGAGCCTGCGCATCAATTTGAGGTTGTATGACGCCGACGATCGACAGTTAAGCTCATCTTGGGGCGGCCATACCTCCAGTCGCAGCGTGCAGCGGGCTGACTTGGCACCCGGCACATATTTTGCTCGGGTCAATCGTGCCAGCGGCCAAGGCACTTACCGGCTGACCACTCAGCTGACCGCGCCGAGCATGGGCAACGATGCAGGCCCCAATGACACACGCGAAGAAGTAGTCGCGCACGGACAACCAATTCCCTTGAACCACCATAGCACTGGACTACTGGGGTATGTGGACCGAAACGAGCGCGATACGGATGACTGGTTCCGCTTTGATACGGCAGCTTATGGCGAGGTGACGGTGGCAGTGAACGCCGAGGAGAGCCTGAGGATCAATTTGAGATTGCATGACGCCGACGGCCGGGAACTGCGGTCGTCCTGGGGCGGCCATACCTCCAGTCGTAGCGTGCAGCGGGCTGATCTGGCACCCGGCACCTATTATGCCCGGGTCAATCATGTCAGCGGCCAGGGAGGATATGTGATTACTCCACAGCTAGAAGCTGTCGCGTACACCAACGATCAGGAGCCCAACGACAGCATGGCGCAGGCACAAAGCATTCCGCTTGGCCATGATACCCAAGGTCTGCTGGGTTATCTTGATCAGGGTGAGCGCGATACCGATGACTGGTTCCGCTTTGATACGGCAGCTTATGGCGAGGTGACGGTGGCAGTGAGCGCCGAGGAGAGCCTGAGGATCAATTTGAGATTGCATGATGCCGACGGCCGGGAACTGCGGTCGTCCTGGGGCGGCCATACCTCCAGTCGTAGCGTGCAGCGGGCTGATCTGGCACCCGGCACCTATTATGCCCGGGTCAATCATGTCAGCGGTCAAGGCGGATACAGGATCACCCCGGAACTCAACGCCGTCGCGTTTACCAGCGACCAAGAGCCCAACGATAGCATTGAGCATGCGCAGAGCATTGAGATTGGCCGTGACACGGAGGGGCTACTGGGGTATCTGAATCAGGGAGAGCGGGATACTGATGATTGGTTCCGTCTCGATACAGCAGAGCATGGCCAGATCACGGTGGACGTGAACGCCGAGGACAGCCTGCGCATCAATTTGAGGCTGCATGATGCTGACGGTCGGCAATTAAGGTCTTCCTGGGGCGGCCACACCTCAAGTCGCCGTGTAGAACGGACCGATCTGGCGCCCGGCACCTATTACGCTCGCGTCAATCGGGTCAGCGGTCAGGGAGGCTATACCATTTCGCCGCAATTGATTTCCGTGAGTTATTCGGGGGACCAGGAACCCAATGACAGCAGGGAGCAGGCGCAACGGATTTCATTTGGCCAGGAAACACAGGGGCTGCTCGGTTATGTGGATCGAGACAAGCGCGATACAGATGACTGGTTCCGGTTGGTTACCACACAGCAGGGCACGGTGTCAGTATCAGCAAACGCTGAGGCTAGCCTTCGCATAAATTTGCGACTGCATGATGCCGACGGTCGACAATTAAGGTCTTCCTGGGGCGGCCATACCTCCAGTCGCAGCGTGGAACAGTCGGAACTACCCCCCGGCACCTACTATATCCGCGTCAACCGCGCCAGCGGCCAAGGAGGCTATTCCCTCAGGCCCACCTTCACTCCGGAAGCCCGATAGAGCGTCCAGCGGATCATGCGGGTTGGTCGGCGATGGATCGCGCTGGGAGAGGACACCCAGGGTCTGCTGGTCTGCCTGGATCGGGACGAGCGCGATACCGAGGACTGGTTCCAGTTCGAAACCCGGGAACACGGTGCGGTCAAGGTCTCGGTCAATGCGGAAGAATCGCTGCGGATCACGTTGGAGCTATTCGACACCGACGGCCGCAGGCTGCGTTTCTCGACGAGCGGGTCGATATCGAGCCGCAGCGTCGAACGCACCGAGCTTCCCGCCGGTGTCTATTTCATCCGCGTAGCGCGCAGTGGTGGCCAGGGCGGCTACACGCTCCGGCCGGTGTTCACGCCGACCCCGTCCGCGGCCAGCCGCTGAGTCGTCGGCGGCCGCGCTGATTGTTCTGCGCCTGCTGCGTGTTCGCTTACAGGCACACTCCTACAAGTTGTGGGCGTGCGCGCCACTGTGCTTGTTCGGCGGCAACCCGGCGGATCAGGGTTCGTTGGGGACATCCTCCTCGTCGGGTTCCGGTTCCACCGCCTCGAGCTGCTCCATCAGCGTAATCGCGACGCCGAGGAAATCGGAGTCGGTCACGAGCCCGCGCAGTTCTCCGTCGCGGGTCACCGGCAGGCAGCTGCGCTTGCGCCGCAGCATCAGCAGCGCGGCATGGCGGACGTTGCTGCGCTCATCCACCGTCTCGAGGTCACGCACCATGACCTCGTCCACATGGCGTGGCCCGTTGTTGCCGGCGAGCAGCACGTCGGTTTGTGCGACCAGCCCCACCATACTACCGGAGGCATCCAGTACCGGTACGTGGCGAATCCGGTGCTGCGCCATCAGGCGACGGACGTCATCCACGGTTGCATCCGATTGGACGACGACGAGATTCTGTCTGGGAGTCATGATATCGCTGATGTCGAGCATGATTCGGGCCTTTCCTTGGGACTTGCCCCCATCTTCGCGTAGTTGCGCCAGCGGGTGTTGATCTGCGTCACAACTGCCACGCTTGGCGCGGAGCCACGGCAGAACCGGGCAAGGAAGGCGAAGCGCGGCATTCGTTTCAGCGGTGGATTTCCAGGTAGGCTGTCCGCTCGATCATGCAGGTAGCGGAAAGCTCCCGGGGCTGGCACAACGCGCGCAAGAAGGCGTACGGTAGCGACGCGGGCGGCGTTGCGCTGATGACGGTTTCGAAACGAGGTGACGGGATATGCCGGATGCGTCGGAGATGACGGACAGGGCAGAGGACCGCCTGATGCACGAGGGTCACCGGCAGGCACTGGCACTGCTGCGCGACTGCGTTACACCGGCCGGATTTCTGGCAACGCCCACCGAGCGCTCCAACTACCGGCGGGTATGGGCACGGGATGGTGGGATCCTGTCGCTGGCCGCGCTTTGTGCGCAGGACGAGGAACTGATCGCCGCCGCGCGCTCCACGCTGGAAACACTGGCCCGATACCAGGGGCCGCACGGGGAGATTCCCAGCAATGTCGACCCGGTCACCGGCCGGGTGAGCTACGGTGGCACCACGGGGCGCGTCGACGCGGATCTGTGGTTCGTGATCGCCTGCGGTGAATACTGGCACGAAACGCGCGACGGCGGCTTCCTCGACGCGATGCTCCCCGCCCTCGAGAAAGTGCGCTTCCTGCTCGGCGCCTGGGAATTCAACAACCGCGGCCTGCTGTATGTGCCGCCGACCGGCGATTGGGCCGATGAATACCTGCAGAGCGGCTACGTGCTTTACGATCAGCTCCTCTATCTGCACGCGCAGCGGTGCTTTGCCGCATTGCATGCCGAAGTGCACGGTTCCAGGGACCATGTGCTACAGGAGCGGATCAGTCGCCTGTACCATTTGATCCGTGCGAACTACTGGTTTGACGGGGACAGCGATCAGGCCGGCGACGCCTACCACGAAGTGCTTTATCGCAAGGGGCTGGAAGCAGCACCCCACTGTGCGGATCGTCACTGGATGCCGTCCTTCTCTCCCAGCGGCTACAGCTACCGGTTCGATGCCTTCGCGAACGTGCTCGCGTCGTTGCTGGACGTTGCCGACGAGCATCAGCGATCCCGGGTCGACCGCCATATCGGCGAGGAACTGGTGCACGAAGATCTGCCGCTGCTGCCGGCCTTTCATCCGGTGATCGAACCGGTGCACGAGGACTGGCAGGCGCTTCAGGTGATGTTTTCCTATGCGTTCAAGAACAAGCCTTACGAATTCCACAACGGCGGCCTGTGGCCGATGCTGACGGGCTTCCACGCGGCTGATCTGGCACGGCGGGGGCATGCCGATGCCGCCCGACGCTACCTGCTGGCCGTGCACACGGGAAACCGCCTGGAAATGGACGGAGAGCCGTGGTCGTTCCCGGAGTTCGTGCATGGCCGTGACCTCACCGCCGGTGGCACGCGCCGTCAGGGCTGGAGCGCCGCCGCCGCAGTGATCGCCCACGAAGCGCTGCGGGGGCGCACGATCTTCGCGGCGCACGACGCCGCCGCATGATGGGGCATTCGGTCTCGGGGGCCGGACCGCGGGGTTCCATCCCGTGTTTCCACTCTGCACCACAACGCGCCCCGACCCGGAATACCCGCCTGTTCCGAAGGTTCCCTGCGCTGCGTGCACCGTCCGGGCAGTCGTCAAGGGTTTCTGTTCCCCGGGTTTTCCGAAAGCCCGGTCCGGGAAAAGGCGCGGCGTGCGGTTCCGATCATCCACCGCACGCCGGCCTTCCCGTTCCGTTCAGGTCCGGATCATCCCCCGCTCAGTCGAACACGGTGTCCAGCATCGCCT
>SLHN01000123.1 GCA_007136145.1 Thioalkalivibrio sp. | reverse complement strand
CGAGTGGGACGGCGAGGTGCAGGGCCTGAAGGAATGGGCCGCCGAGGAACGCCCGCCGGTGGGCATCGTGTTCTGGTCGTTTCGGGTAATGGTGGCGATCGGGATGGTGATGATCGCCGTCGCGCTCTGGGGCGCTTGGTTGCTGTACCGCGGGCGGCTTCTGGACAGTCCCGTATTCCTGCGTCTGCTCACCCTGATGATCCCGCTTCCCTTCATCGCCGTACTGGCGGGCTGGTTCGTCACCGAGGTCGGCCGCCAACCCTATGTGCTCTACGGCGTCATCACGGTTCAGGACGGTCTGACCCCCAGCCTTACCGGCGGCATGGCACTGTTCACGCTGGTCGGTTATGTCCTGGTTTACGCAGTGGTGTTCACGGCTGGCCTCTATTACCTGACTCGCATCGTGCGCACGGGCATGTCCGATGAACCGGAGAAACCACGGGACATCCAGGGTCACCCGAAGCGTCCACTGTCGGCGGCGGATACCCCGCTGGACGAACCCTCGGCCTAGCAGGGAGAAAGAAACGATGTTCGACTTCACCTATATCTGGGTCCTGATCATCGGCTTCGGCGTGCTCATGTACGTGCTGACCGACGGCTTCGATCTCGGCGTCGGGATTCTGTTCCCCTTCGCCCGTTCCGAGCAGGACCGCGACATCATGATGAACACCGTCGCGCCGGTCTGGGACGGCAACGAAACCTGGCTGGTACTCGGCGGAGCCGGATTGTTGGCGGCGTTCCCGCTGGTCTACACGGTCTTCCTTCCGGCCCTGTACATCGGCGTTTTCCTGATGCTCGCCGGGCTCATCTTCCGCGGTGTCGCCTTCGAATTCCGGTTCAAATCCGCGCCCGGGCGGCGCCGGCTGTGGAACTGGGCCTTTTTCGGAGGCTCCCTGGTCGCGACTTTTGCCCAGGGCGCGGTCGTCGGCACCTTCATCCAGGGCTTCGAGACCGAGAATTTCCGCTACGTCGGGGGTCCGCTCGACTGGCTGACTCCGTTCACCGTGATGACCGGCCTCGGCATGGTCGTCGGCTACGGACTGCTGGGCGCGACCTGGCTTCTGCTGAAGACTGACGGCGAAACGCAGCAGTGGGCGCGGCGCTGGGCCTACCGGCTGCTGGCGGCACTGATGGTGTTTTTCGTGATTGTCAGTGTGTGGACGCCGTTGACCGACGAGTACGTGCGCGGCCGCTGGTTCGACAACCTGACCTGGCTGTGGCTGCTGCCGCTTGCCACGGTACTGGTGGCCGCCGGTCTGTGGCGTTCCCTGAGCTGCTGCTACGAGGCGACGCCATTCATCGCCACAATTGGCCTGTTCGCATTGTTCTACGCCGGTCTGCTGTTCAGCAAGTGGCCCTACGTAGTCCCGCCGAACCATACCTTCCACGATGCGGCATCGGCACCGGAGAGCCAGTTGTTCCTGTTGATCGGCCTGCTCTTCGTCATTCCCTTCGTGCTCATGTACTCGGCCTGGACCTACTACGTATTCCGGGGCAAGGTGCGTGCCGACAGCGGATACCATTGATCGGCCGGCTTGCGTTCACGACCGGGCATCGCACCTCACTGTTGGCGCGTCGTTGAACGTGCTTCTCAATGAGCTTCTGAAGCCCCACCGGCATTGGCTGTACCTGTCATGGTCGGCCGGGCTCGGCGCCGGACTGGCGACGGTCGGGCTGGCCGGCAGCATCGCCTGGCTCGTGCATCGAGCCGTGTTCGATCCAGGCGCCACGTCGGTCTGGCCGTGGCTGGGCCTCGCCCTCGTCGCCGTCATCGCCCGCCACGCCTTGCAGACCCTGCGCGACTGGGCGGGCCAGCATCTGGCCTACAGAGTGCGCCGGGATCTGCGTCAACGGATGCTCGCGACCGCTGCCCGGATCGGGCCGGTGCATCTCGCCCACCGGGGGCATTCCGGCGCCTGGGCCAGCCGCTACCAGGAACAGGTCGATGCCCTCGCCGGCTACTACGCCCGCTTCCTACCCACACTCGGACTGGCGCTCGCGGTACCGCTGGTGCTCCTGGCCGCCGCATTCACCCAGGACTGGATCGCCGGGCTGTTGCTGCTTTTCTCGGCCCCGCTGATTCCGGTTTTCATGGCGCTGATCGGCATGGGCAGCCAGCAGATTCACGAGATGCAACAGGATCAGCAGAACCGCCTGGCCGGCCATTTCCTCGACCGCATCCGCAACCTGGATTTGCTGCGTCGGAGCCTGGCTCTGGACGCGGCGACGGACGAAGTGGCCATTGCGACCGAGGGATACCGTCGACTCAGCATGCGGGTATTACGGGTCGCGTTCCTGTCTTCCGCGGTCATGGAATTCTTCAGCGCCGTGGCGATCGGGTTGGTCGCCATCTATGTCGGCTTCTCGCTGCTCGGTTTTCTCGAATTCGGACCGGCGGGACAGATGACACTGTTCTCCGGGTTGTTCGTGCTGCTGCTCGCACCGGAATACTTCCAACCGTTGCGCCTGTTCGCGCAAAGCTACCACGACCGTGCCGGCGCGGTGGCAGCGGCTGCGTCGCTGGCGCCGCTGTTCGACGAACGCACGACCGCGGCCGGTGTCCCGGCTCGGATGCCTGTCATCCCTGCCGAGTTCTTACTGCTGCTGGACACGGTCAGCGTGCGCTACGACCCGGACGGACCGGCGGCACTCGACTCCCTCACCCTGCAGGTGACCGCTGGCGAACACGTTGCCATCGTTGGCCCCAGTGGCAGCGGAAAATCGACCCTGCTGGCCCTGTGCGCAGGGTTTGTCAGCCCGAGCACAGGCTCCATCGCATTGGCCGATCCAGCCCGATCCTTCGCCTGGATCGGACAGCGGGCACACCTGTTCCACGGCAATCTGCGGGACAACCTGCTGCTTGGAACTGCCGACAACACCCCCGATGATCTCCTCATTGGCGCACTGAATTCCGCGGGACTGCCGGTCACCGATCCGACATTGCCCCTGGGACTCGATACCCCGATTGGCGAGGGCAACCGGGGTCTCTCCGGGGGGCAGGCGCAACGCGTGGCATTGGCCAGGGCTTTGTTGTCCGGGAGCCGTTTGTGGTTGCTGGACGAACCCACCAGCGCGCTCGACCCGGAGACCGAAAACGACCTGCTGCAAAGGGTGCTGGAACATGCGCGCGAACGCGCCGTGACGATTCTGCTCGCCACCCATCATGCCGCCGTGCATGCGCGACTCGATCGGATGATTCGCCTCGATCATGGCCGACTCGTGGCCGACGAACATGTCTGACTGGGATTTCCTGCGCCAGGTTTTCCGGGGCAGCCGGGTCTGGACGGGCTCGGCCTACCTGCTGTTGGCGCTGACCTGGATTGCCGGTATCGCCCTGCTGGCGCTGTCGGGCTGGTTCATCACGGCTTCCGCGCTTGCCGGGGCGGGTTTCCTGCTGGGTCTGGAATTGTTCACGCCCTCCGCCGGTATTCGTGCCGCTGCCATACTGCGCACGCTGTCCCGCTACGGCGAACGCGTGATCGGCCATGAAGCGGTACTGCGGGTTCTCGCCAGACTGCGCGCGCGCAGTTTCGCGTCGATCTCGCGTCTGCCGGTCTCCGCCCAGCGGCAGTTGCGCAGCGGCGACCTGCAACACCGACTGACCACCGACATCGATACACTGGATGCGATCCCGCTGCGCATCACCGGGCCCATCGTCGCGGCGACCCTCGCAGCGCTCGCTGCGACCGGGCTCACCCTCTGGCTCGCACCCTGGCCAGCGACCGCGCTGCTCCTTACCACTGCCGGCCTGACCTTGTCGGCTTCATTGCTGGCGGCCCGCGTGGGTCGGGCACGTGGACGCGCGCTGGTCGAACAACGCAGTCGGCAACGGGTCGCCTTGCTGGACTTTTTCGGGGGGCTTGCCGACCTGATTGCCTACCGGCGGGTCGATGCCGAGCGATCCCGGCTTGAGGCACTCGAGTATGAACAGGCAACGGCTGCGCTGTTTCAGGAACGCGTAAGCCTTGTCGCCGACCAAGCGGTCCAGGGCATGGTCGCATTGACCACGCTCGCGATGCTGTGGCTCGCCCTGCATTGGCATGCCCACGGAGTCATCGATGCCCCGGTCGCGGTTCTGCTGACGCTGATGACCCTTGGCTTGAACGAAGCGTTGAGCACTCTCCCCGGCGCTTTCTGGCGCACCGGGGAGAGCCTGCAGGCCGCGACCCGACTGCGGGCGCTGGGAGTCGATCCGTCGACCACACCGCGGCCCAGGACGCGGGTAAGCCACTCGAAAGTTGCCGAACCACCGGCCCCGGTATCCGGTTTTCGGGTCTCCAACCTCGCGATAGGCTTCGCGGGAAACCGGCCCCTGCTGTCCGGGCTGAATTTTCTGCTGGAACCAGGACAGCCGCTGGTCCTCCATGGGGGCAGCGGTCTGGGCAAGAGCACTCTGCTCGAAACCCTCGCTGGCGAACGCGTTCCACTGTCCGGCAGCATCCATCTCACCGGGCGCAGTATCACGGAATTACCCGAACCGCTGCTGTACCGCACGGTCGGCTACTTACCTCAGGAAACCCGGTTGCTCGACGACAGCGTGGCCCGAAACCTGCGTCTCGGACAGCCGGAACTTTCGGACGTGATGCTGTGGAATGCGCTGGAGAAGGTGGATCTGGCTCATGCGCTTCGGAGCGAGGGATCCGGGCTGGATTACCCGGTCGGCGAAACGGGACGTCGTTTGTCAGGAGGCCAGGCCCGCCGGATGGCACTGGCATGGTTGCTGCTGCGGGCGACACCGGTTGTGTTACTCGACGAACCCTTCTCAGGGCTCGACCACAACACGGAACAGCGAATCCTCGCCCGCATCCGACCGTGGCTTGAGGCTCGCTGTGCAGCCATAGTGACGCATGCCCCAGAACGCCTTCCGCGGGAATGGCCGCGGCTCGATCTCACCGGCAATGCACGCTGAGAGTGGACTCTGCGTCATGGCCAAAGCCAACTTGTACGGTTCGGGTCGGCCGCATCGCACCGCCGGACCCGAGCCGCATTGCGGACGGACGGGGTCCCATTGGAGACGCCATGACCATTAGCATGAAAAAACCTGCGTAGGGTGCCGTGAGGCGGAGCCGAACCGCACCGATACCACGCCGGCCGGCCCTCGGGCCTCGAACGGGGGCAAGATGCCTTTTCGTTCGGCAAAAATGCTGTTTTGTTTGGTGGGTCGTGTTGGGCTCGAACCAACGACCAATGGATTAAAAGTCCAGTGCTCTACCAACTGAGCTAACGACCCTTTCGGAAGGGTGCATAGTCTACGGCCTGAACCGGAAAACGCAAGTGCGGGACCGCCAACGGTGGTCTACGGAAGTTTACGCGGTGTTCACGAAACTCCGGCGGCAGGCGGCAACGAGCCGGCCTGGTAGCGCGTAGGGTCGGGTATACCCGCCGCCAGGAACCCGGCACGCCGGATTCGGCAACTATCGCAGCGGCCGCAGGCTCTGCCATCTGGGTCTGCCTGGTAACAACTGACCGTGAGGCCGTAATCAAGACCATGGGCAGTCCCGCGGCGGATGATTTCGGCCTTGGTCAGATCAATCAGCGGGGCATGTACACGAAATCGGCGGCCTTCGACACCGGCCTTTGTCGCCAGATTGGCCAGTGCCTCGAAAGCCTCGATGAATGCGGGCCGACAATCGGGATAGCCGGAGTAATCCACGGCATTTGCCCCGATGAAAAGATCATGCAGATCCAGTGCCTCGGCCAATCCCAGCGCCAGCGACAGCAATGTTGTATTTCTTGCCGGTACGTAGGTGAGGGGAATGCCGTCACCAGGAGCCTCGGGTACAGCCAGCGAGGGATCGGTCAAGGCCGAGCCACCGACCACGCCAAGATCGACCTTGATCACGCGGTGGCTGGCCACCTCCATGGCCGCGGCCAGACGCGAGGACGCATCGAGTTCCACGCGGTGGCGCTGGCCATAGTCGAT
>SLHN01000028.1 GCA_007136145.1 Thioalkalivibrio sp. | reverse complement strand
GCCAGCCATCTCTGGAAGCCCAGTTGACAAACGTCGCGGACGAGGTCGCGTACAACAACCACGATATCGACGATGGCTTGCGCGCGGGTCTGCTCGACATGGACCAGCTTTGCCAGGTCGAGCTGTTCCGCGTACGGTACGAGCAGGTTCGTTCCCGTTATCCAGGGCTGGACCCCCGACGAGTGCAGCACGAAACCGTGCGTCGCATGATCGATGCACTGGTTTCCGACCTGATCACCACGAGTCACGCGGCCATCGCCGAGGCCGGCATCGACCATCCGGACGACGCGCGCATGTGTCCCGAACCGCTGATTCGGTTCGGCCCGGAGACAACCCGGCAGAACCAGGAGCTCAAGCACTTTCTGCGCGAGAACCTGTACCATCACCACCGCGTTCACCGCATGACGGTCAAGGCCAGACACATCGTTCAGGACTTGTTCAATGCCTTCATCGACGATACCCAGCTGCTTCCCGAACACTTCCAGGTCCATGCCCGCCGGCTCGCCGACACCGACGAACACGGTCTGGCCCGGGGAATTTCCGACTACATCGCCGGCATGACCGATCGCCATGCAATCCGCGAACACCACCGGGTCTTCGACCTGCGTACCCTGACCTGAGTCTGCCGCCATGTCCCTGCACCCCGACTGCCTGGCCGAACTGAATCTGCAACGCCCGCCGTTCGACGAGCTGCCTAGCGAGGACTTCGTCTACAACGACGACCTGCTCGACGAACTGATCGACGACGCCGTGGAAGCCGCCGCCGCACCCGGCGCAATCCTGATGCTCGCCGGGGACGACGGCTCCGGCCGCAGCATGCAGTTGATGCGGCTACTGGGTTCGATGCCTGAAAACTACGAACTCATCGCCTTTCGCGCCCGGCTGAACACCCAGTTCGAGGGCGTCGATTTCACCATACGGAATCACCTGCGTGCCGCCGGGCATGACGATCCGGACCGGCCCCTCACCGACCTGCTCGCCGCGCGCATCCGCGAAGGCTTCGACCCGGTGATTGCGGTGGACGACGCGCACCTGTTGGGAATGGACATCATCAACATCCTGCTGCGCATGCGTAGCGACATCCTGGGCTCCGAGGGTCGAGCTCCCAGGTTGGTACTGTCCGGGGATTCCGTTCTGCTGCGCCGCCGCCTGCAGCTGCGCCCCGTGGACGAAGACCAGACGGTGCGCTTCAAATTGCGCCCGTTCAGTCTCGAACAAACCGAGGGCTACCTGCGGCATCGCTTGAACGCCGCCGGAATGACTGATGTCGACAGCCTGCTGACGGAGGATGTCATCGCCGACCTGCAGGCCGAAAGCAAGGGCCTTCCCGCCGCGCTGAACCGCTACGCCAATGAATGGCTGCAGCGACTTTGCCGAGCCCGTGCGGCGACACCCGCCCCCCCAGGCCCCGTTGTCGCAGCAACACCCGCCCATGGTCCAGCACCTTCCGAACACGAGACGCTGGCGGAAGATGCCATCGGGCACGCAGCATCGGTCGAAGACACCATTCCGGAGCCGGATTCCACTGCCGGACCGCGCCCGGGCTCGCCCGAGAAACACCTGTCGCACGACGAACTCGATCGCGACGAAGACCCCGGGCACGACCAGCACGCCCCTTCTCCCGCAAAGCCCTCGCCTGATGTGAAGGATTCAGCCGTGAACGTGGGGAGACCAACGGCACGGCAACAGGGCCAGACGCCCCCGGCACCGGAAGCGGAAGCGGAGGCGGTCTTGCCACCCCTGCGTGCAAGCGACGGCGACCGGCATGTTCCGACATGGTTGCGTCAGGAGACCACCCCGGAGCCCGCACCCCCACCGGTCCCGTTCTGGAGCCGCACCTGGTTCGTGCCGATGGTCGCCACACTAATCGCCTTCCTGATTCTGGCACCTTTCGCCAGGCATCTTTTCGACCGACCTTCCGCGCCACCGGCAAGCACCGTGGAGCTGCCGCTGCCGTTGAGCCCAGGTCCCGCGCCAACCGCACCCGAGCCGTACGACGAGGGACCGGTCGCCGTTGTACCCGACCCGTCGATGGAAATCGCCCCGCCAGCGATCGAGGAAATCCCCTTCGACGAACCGCCAGTGGCGGACGAGGTTGCCGTCGCGGATGCACCCCGCACAACCACTCCTGAAGTCCCGCCACCGCCCGAGCCGGCGCCGGCACCCCGTGCGGCTCCCGCACCCGAACCGGCTCCCGCACCCCCACCCGCACCCCGTGCGGCTCCTCCACCCGAACCAGAGGTTCCTCCACCTCCGGCACGGCAACCGGAGCCCTCTCGCGAAACCGCGGATCTTGCCGCCGATCGCGCCTGGCTTGGCCGGCAGAACAGCGGTCACCTCACGATCCAACTCATCGCCACCCAGGATCTGTCCGCCGCCGTGCGCTTCGTGGAACGCCACGGACTGACCGGCATCCGCTACATCCAGACCCGGTCGGGCGGACAGGATTTCGTCGTCGCACTGGCAGGAAGCTTCCCCAGCCGTGCTGCCGCCGAGAACGCGGCGCGCAACCTGCCTGAAGAGGTGCGTGCGAACCAACCATGGATCCGTTCCCTGGGGTCGCTACAGGACATCCAGCGCTGATCGCTCAAGGCCGGCGCGGCGGTGCCGAAGCCGTTTGAGGCCTCACTGACATGGCAGCACGCGTACCGCAGGCCTTCATCGACGACCTCCTCGAGCGCACCGACCTGGTCGAGCTGGTTCAGCGCCATGTGCCGCTGAAGAAATCCGGCAACGAATTCTCGGCCTGCTGCCCCTTTCACAGCGAAAAAACGCCGTCGTTTTTCGTATCCCCGAAAAAGCAGTTCTACCACTGTTTTGGCTGCGGGGCTCACGGCACCGCGATCAGCTTCCTGATGGAGCACGAGAACCTCAGTTTTCCCGAAGCCGTCGCGCAACTCGCCGAATGGGCTGGCGTCGAAGTGCCAAGGGAGGTCGGCGGAACTGACGTCGAACCCATCGCCAGGCTCCTGGAGGCGCTGGAGGAAGCCGCGCGGTTCTATACCGACCAGCTAAGGCTTGCACCCGAGGCGATCGACTACCTGAAAAGACGCGGGATTGACGGCAACACGGCGCGGGACTTCGCGCTCGGATGGGCGCCAGCGGGCACCGATCTGCTGGCGCGCGCGCTGGGTACGCGCTTCGATGCCGACACTCTGGTCGCCGCCGGCCTGGTTGCGCGTCGTGACGACGGACGCCTGCGTGACCGTTTCCGGGCACGCATCGTGTTTCCCATCCGCGACCGGCGTGGCCGCGTGACCGGCTTCGGCGGACGCCTGATCCAACCCGGAGAGCCCAAATACCTGAACAGCCCCGAATCGGCGGTATTTCACAAAAGCCAGACCATCTACGGCCTGTTCGAAGCGCGCAAGGCCGAAACCCGCCTCGGAGAACTGGTCGTGACCGAGGGCTACATGGATGTCGTCGGCCTCGCGCGGGCCGGCTTCAGGCGCGCCGTCGCCTGCATGGGGACGGCGCTCACACGCAGCCACCTCGACCTGCTGTTCCGACAAGTACCCCGGCTGATCCTCTGCTTCGACGGTGACGAGGCCGGCAGACGCGCTGCCTGGCGGGCGCTGGAACAGGCGCTTCCAGTGGTGCAGGGCGTGCGCGAGATCCGGGTTCTGTTCCTGCCCGAGGGCGACGACCCGGACAGTCTCGTCCTGCGTGAGGGCCTGGATGGGTGGCAACGACGCCTCGCCGCGTCCTCGGTACTTTCGGAAACCTTCGTCCGCCTGCTCGCCGAACGGTATGCACTCGATACCGCCGAGGGCCGCAGTCAGTGCGCGCATGCCGCTGTCACCCTGATCAGCACCGTAACCGACCCATTGTTCCGGACCCAGCTTTGCGACCTGATCGCGGAGCGGACGCAGACCCCTCGCAACCAGATCGAGGCAATGCTCACCCGTCCTGGGGCGGAAACGCCCTCCCACCCGGCCACGGTCAGGGCGGATCGCCCCGAGGTCGGTGGCAGCGAAGGCCGGAAGGCTCCGAATCAGCTCTGGTCGGCTCTGCTGGCACGCATCATCCAACTGCCGCAGGAGCAATGGGCCGAACCCGGAATCGAGCGTCTGGTTGCAACGGGCGGCCGGGCACCCGACATTCTGCGCGCCATCCTTGAGCGGATAGAAGCCAACCCCGGCATCTCTACCGCACGCCTGCTCGAACAGTTTCGCTCCGAGGCCTACTTCCCACGCTTGATGGCCCTGGCCAGCTCGCCACTCCAGGACGAGGATCCGAAGCTGTCCAGGCGCATCGCCCTGGACAGCGCTCAACGGTTGTTCCAGGAACATTGCAGGAATCGGATCCGTGCATTGTCTTCGATGACCGGGGAGCAACTGAACCAGCAGGCGATCGATGAACTCCGACGACTGCAATCGCTGCTGGCGCAAGGCGAGGGCCTGCGGCATCCGGGGGACTGAGGAATAAGGGGCACGCTGACGCGTCCCCACTCATACTGCCCGTTGCGCATCGCGAACCCCCTGCTCCCGGAGAATTCGTTGGCGCGCAAGGCCCGGTCCGACAGGTTCTTGGGCGTGCATGATGAGCCCCGGTGGGGAAAACTGGGGAGGTTTCGCCACGATCAAGGTGATTTTTCCGGCTTTCGAGTTTCGGTTCCAATCAGATCTTTCCTTGAAACCGAGGTTGGTCGCCCCTATATCAAGGGGGAATATGGCCTTGCGAACCGGAACCGTCACCACGCGACACCCAAACGACGCCAATGCTGGCTGCCTTGGGGTGGAAGGGCTTATCGTGAGTGACGGTTCTCTGCAAAGTCGGTTCGCGCCTGCAAAATCAGCATTTCCTGCTATACTGTCGGATTCGACTTAATATGATTTTCCTCGGAGTACGCACGCCATGAATAGGGAAGAGCAGCAATCCCAGCTCAAGGAGCTCATCGCCAAGGGCAAGGAGCAGGGGTACCTGACGTACACCGAGGTGAACGACCACCTGCCGGATTCGATCATCGACTCCGACCAGATCGAAGACATCATCGCGATGATCAACGATATGGGCATCGCGGTACACGAACAGGCACCTGACGCGGATACGTTACTCCTTTCCGACGGCAGTGTCTCCAGCGACGAGGATGCCGAGGATGCGGTCGCCGCTCTCGCCGCGGTCGATAGCGACTTCGGGCGCACCACTGATCCGGTGCGGATGTACATGCGCGAGATGGGCACGGTCGAGCTCCTGACCCGCGAAGGCGAGATCCGGATTGCCAAGCGCATCGAAGAAGGCCTGATGCAGGTCTTGTTCGCGCTTGCCCATCATCCGGCGGCAATCAGCCATCTGCTTGAGCAGTACGAGCGGCTGGTCGCGAACAACAGCCGGCTCACGGACATGATCGTCTCCTTCATCGACCCTGAAGTCGCCGATGGTGAAGCGGTGGCTCGCGGCCTCGCGGATGCTGTCGCGACCCCGCCATCGGCACCGGTTGGCGTGGTTGCCGATAGTGACGATGACGACAGCAACGATGACGGTGACGATTCGGATGACGAAGAGGAAGTCGAGGATACCGGTCCGGATCCCGAGGAGGCGCGGATGCGGTTCGGGCGGCTGGCCGAGTTGCATCAGGCTGCCCAGGAGGCCTGTGATCGCGGCGACGTGGAAGGTTACGCCAGTGCCCGCGAGCAGACCGCCCGTTATTTCATGGAATTCAAGCTGGTCCCGCGCGTGGTCGAGGAACTGACCTCCGGCCTGCACCAGACCATCAACCAGATTCGCCGCCACGAACGGCAGATCATGCACTTGGTTGTAGTGCAGGCGCACATGCCTCGGAAACTCTTTCTCGACTCGTTCCCGAAGAACGAGACGAACCTCGACTGGATCGGCGAGGCACAGAAGGCGAAGGGCAAGTACACCGAACAATTGGCACTGGTTGCGGATGACGTTCTGCGACTGCAGAGGAAACTTCGCGAGATCG
>SLHN01000037.1 GCA_007136145.1 Thioalkalivibrio sp. | reverse complement strand
TCACCCGGCAAAAACGCCCCGTGCGTTCGATCGCGTCCTGCAATGCCAGCGCGTTGATCACCGTGGCCAGCATTCCCATGTGGTCACCGGTCACCCGGTCCATTCCGCCCTGAGCCAACCCGGCGCCGCGGAAGATGTTGCCACCGCCGATCACAATGCCGATCTCGACACCGAGAGTGGAAAGCTCCGCGACTTCCCGTGCCACCTGATCCAGAACCAGCGGATCGACGCCGTAGTCCTGAGCGCCCATGAAGGCCTCACCGCTAAGCTTGAGAAGGATACGCTTGTAGGCGGGCTGGCCGGACTGGCTCATGGGACTCCTTGATTAATGATCGTATTCGCACCTGCGACCGGAGTGGACTTCAGCGCCCCCCGATCCGGCAGTCTGAATCCTACAGTGTCCTAGGCGCCACGAGCCTGGGCCATGACTTCCTCGGCGAAGTTCTCGACTTTCTTCTCGATTCCCTCGCCCACTTCGTAGCGCACGAAACCAGCAGCTTGTGCTCCACGTTCCTTCAGAAGCTGCCCGACGGTCTGCTCGGGATTCTTCACGAAAGGCTGGCCGACCAGCGTGACCTCAGCCAGGAACTTACGGATTCGGCCTTCGATCATCTTCTCGACGATCTCCGGCGGCTTGCCGGAATCCAGCGCCTGGGCCCGGAAGATCTCGCGTTCCTTCTCCACGGTCTCGGTCGGCACTTCGTCGGCGTCGACACAGATCGGGCGGCTTGCCGCGATATGCATCGCGAGATCCTTCGCTGTTTCCTCGTCACCTTCCGCCATGCTGACCAGCACACCGATCCGGTTGCCGTGCAGGTACGCACCCAGCGCGCCCTCGCTCCGCACGCGGTCGAACCGGCGCACCTGGATGTTTTCCCCGATCCTGGCCACCAGTGCCGCGCGGCGCGATTCAAGATCCTGGCCATCGACCTGCACCGCCATCAGCGCCGGTACATCGGCCGCATCCGAGGTCAGCGCCGCCTGCGCGCACTCGGAAACGAATTGCCGGAAGTTGTCATCCTTGGCGACGAAATCCGTCTCCGAATTGACCTCGATGATCACGCCGGAGGTGCCGTCGATCGCAATCTCGATTCTCCCCTCCGCGGCAATCCGGCCCGCCTTCTTGTCCGCCTTGGCCTGACCGGACTTGCGCATCGCCTCGATCGCGGCCTCGATGTCGCCCTGGGTTTCCGTCAGGGCCTTCTTGCACTCCATCATGCCAGCGCCGGTGCGCTCGCGCAGTTCTTTCACTAAAGCAGCAGTAATCTGCATGAAACAAGCTCCTGGGTATGCAACCGGCCGCGCGCGCAAGCGTCGCGGCCGGTCTGAACGGGGTTAGGACGTTGCGCTGGCCTCGGCAGGGGCAAACTCCTCTTCCTGCACGGCGGTGGCGGTAGCGCCCTTGGCCTCAATGATGCTGTCCGAGATTGCAGCCACGTAGAGCTGGATCGCACGCATCGCGTCATCGTTGCCCGGAATCACGTAATCGACACCTTCGGGACTGGCGTTGGAATCGACCACGGCCACGACCGGAATACCGCGCTTCTTCGCCTCGGCCACCGCAATTTTCTCGTAACCCACGTCGATCACGAACATGGCGTCGGGCATGCGGTTCATGTCCTTGATGCCGCCCAGGCTGCGCTCGAGCTTTTCCTGCTCGCGGATCAGCATCAGGCCTTCCTTCTTGTTCAGTCGGTCGATGCTGCCATCGGCACGCATGGTCTCGATATCCTTCAGGCGCTTGATCGACTGCTTCACCGTGTTGAAGTTGGTCAGCATGCCGCCCAGCCAGCGGTGGTTCACGAACGGCATGTTGCAGCGCCGTGCCTCCTCGCCGACGACTTCCCGCGCCGACCGCTTGGTGCCGACGAACAGCACCTTGCCGCCATCGGCCGCAATCTTGCCGAGGAAGTTCAACGCCTCGTTGAACATCGGCAGGCTTTTTTCGAGGTTGATGATGTGGATCTTGTTGCGTTCGCCAAAGATGTAGGGGGCCATCTTCGGGTGCCAGTAGCGGGTCTGGTGGCCGAAATGGACACCGGCCTCGAGCATCTGGCGCATGGTAACGAGTGACATAGCGATTCTCCTGGTGAGGGTTGGGCCTCCACGCATCCCGATCTGCAACCCGTCGCGATGGACGGGCACCCAACAGAACGTGTCGATACGTGTGCGGATTTAAGGTTTTCATTGCCCCGAGGGCGCGCGCTTTATAGCATAGAACTCCATTTCAAACCAAACGCGCGCACTCCGGTTGGTCCGCGTGCAGGATTCGCTCATATGGCTGTAACCATCAAGACCAGGGAAGAAATCGAGCGCATGCGGGTGGCTGGAAGACTGGCGGCGCAAGTGCTGGAAATGATCGCTCCGCATGTGCAGGCGGGCGTGACCACGGACGAACTCGACCGCATCTGTCACGAATTCATCGTCGACCATCAACAGGCAATCCCGGCGCCGCTGAATTACCGGGGTTTCCCGAAATCGATCTGCACGTCGGTCAACCATCAGGTCTGTCACGGCATTCCCGGTGATCGCCAGCTGAAGAACGGCGATATCGTGAACATCGACATCACCGTGATCAAGGATGGCTACCATGGCGACACCAGCCAGATGTTCTGCATCGGCAAGCCTGGAATCCAGGCGCTACGCGCCGTCGAAGTGGCACGTACCTGCATGTACCTTGGCATCCGGCAGGTCCGGCCCGGCGCCACCCTCGGCGACATAGGCCACGCGATCCAGACCTACGCCGAGGCCAACCGGTGCTCGGTTGTGCGCGAGTACTGCGGTCACGGAATCGGCAAGGTCTTTCATGAAGACCCACAGGTTCTGCACTACGGCAAGCCCGGGACAGGCCTGCGACTGGAGCCCGGAATGTGCTTCACCATCGAACCCATGATCAACGCCGGCCGGCGCCACACCCGCCTGCTCGCCGACGGCTGGACCGCGGTCACCAAGGATCACAGCCCTTCCGCGCAATGGGAACATACGATCCTGGTAACCGAAGACGGCTATGACATTCTGACTCTGCGCGAGGGAGAAACCCCACCGCAGGCCCTGGCCGCATGACTTCAATCCAGCCGGTCGCGGCCTGGTCGAGACTGGAGCCGCTGGCACCGGCGGGGCTGCATGATTTGCAAGCCCACCCAGGCGATACACCCCGTTTCCGCGAATACCGGCGGGCGATGATCGCGACGCTCCGGCAGGCTTTCAGCGATGGCGCCGATATCGATTCGCTGATCCACGGTCATTCGCGCCAGGTGGATAGCCTGCTCTCCCTGATCTGGACGCAGCAGGGGCTGGCACGCGTCCCTGGCCTCTGCCTGGTCGCGGTCGGCGGTTATGGGCGTGGCGAGTTACATCCCGGCTCCGATATCGACCTTCTCATTCTCTCCGAAGCCGAGGCCGAATCCGAACATGCGGAAACCATCAGTGAATTCGTGACCTTTCTCTGGGACATCGGCCTCGAAATCGGTCATAGCGTCCGCAGCCTTGCCGATTGCCAGCAGGAAGCCCGGAACGACATCACGGTCGCGACCAACCTTTTCGAGGCCCGGCGGCTTGCCGGCTCGCCTTCGCTGTTCGATCGCTTCCGGAACGAGATGCAGCCCACCCGGCTATGGGACTCGCGCGCCTTCTACGCGGCCAAACTCGCCGAGCAACAGGCGCGCCACCGCCGCTTTGGCGAAACCGCCTACAGACTCGAGCCCAACGTGAAGGAAGGCCCGGGCGGACTGCGGGATATCCAGATGATCGGATGGGTCAGCAAGCGGCATTTTGCCGCGGAGCACTTGCACGAACTGGTCGACCATGGCTTTTTGCGCGAAGGCGAGTACCGCGACCTGATCGAAGGTCAGCGCTTCCTGTGGAAGGTGCGTTTCGCGCTGCATACCCTCACCGGCCGGCGCGAGGATCGGCTGCTATTCGATCTGCAGCGCGCGCTTGCCAACACCTTCGGTTTCACTGATCAGCACCAGAACCTCGGTGTCGAACAGTTCATGCAGCGTTATTTCCGCACCATCAGCGAATTACAGCGCCTGAACGAACTCCTGCTGCAGCATTTCAACGAGGCGATTCTCGAGGATCCCGTCAACCTGAAGGAGGCCAAGCGCATCCACCAGCGTTTTCAGGTGCGGGGCGGGTATCTGGAGCTGGTGCAGGATCAGGTTTTCATGATCTACCCACCCCCCCTGCTCGAAGCCTTCCATCTGCTCCAGACCCACCCCGAGGCCCAGGGCATCCGCGCCTCGACGATCCGCCTGATCCGAGCCCACCGGCACTTGATCGACGGTCAGTTCCGGCGCAACCCCGTCTGCCGTCGCCTGTTCATGGAAATCCTGCGCGCGCCGGGGGGCGTCACCACCGTACTGCGGCGCATGAACCGGTACGGTGTACTCGGCGCTTATATCCCTGCTTTCGGGCGCATCATCGGCCGCATGCAGTACGACCTGTTCCATGCATTTACCGTGGACGAGCATACATTGAACGTCGTCCGCAACACGCGTCGCCTTTTCATCCCGGAGTTCCAGCACGAACTGCCCCTGGCCAGCCAGATCGCCAAGGGTATCCAGCGCCCCGAGCGCCTGATCCTGGGCGCTCTTTTCCACGACATTGCCAAGGGGCGTGGGGGCGATCACTCCGAACTGGGCGCGCTGGACGCCCTGCACTTCTGCCAGCACCACGGGATGAGCGACGAAGACTCGGCGCTGGTGAGCTGGCTGGTCCGTTCGCATCTCCTGATGTCGTTGACCGCGCAGCGCCGGGATATTTCGGATCCCGAGGTCATCCTGCGATTTGCACGCGAGGTCCGGACACGGGAAAGGCTCGATCTGCTCTACCTGTTGACGATCGCCGATATCCGCGGAACCAACCCGGATTCGTGGAACAACTGGAAGGATTCCCTGCTGCAAACGCTTTACCAGAGCACTGTGACCGTGCTGGAACGCGGGCTCGATACACCCCCCAACACCGACGAGCAAATCGGGCAGACCTGTAGCGAAGCGCTGCATCTGCTCGCGGAGCGGGGCATGGACGAGGAGACCGTGGAAGCCATCTGGGATGAATTCGAGGTGGAGTACTTCGTACGGCACTCAGCCGACGAGATTGCGTGGCACACGCGGGCTCTGGCGGGAATCAAGGATTCCGACCTGCCGCTCGTCCTTGTTCGCCACGAAACGGCGCGGGGCAGTACCGAAATCTTCGTCTACACCGAGGACCATCCGCGCCTGTTCGCGCGCATTACGACCACCCTGACCCAACTCGGTCTCGACATCGTCGACGCCCGCATCATCACCACGCACGGCGGCCACACCCTGGACACCTTTCTGGTCCTCGAAAGCATGGGGCACGCGGTGGAGCCCGGATTCCGGGTCGACGAGATCCGCGAAACCCTCCGCGAACGCCTGCTCGATCCGCGCTGCGACCACAGCGCCACCTCGCGTGCCCTGCCACGGCGCCTGAAACACTTCGATGTCGCCACTCAGGTCGACTTCAGCCCCGGCTCCGCCGGGCAGAGCACCCGCATGCGCGTACGTGCGCTGGACCGGCCAGGACTGCTTTCGACCATCGGCTGCGTGTTCGCGGAACAGTCGATCAACGTACGCACCGCGCGTATCAGCACCGCCGGCGAACAGGCCGAGGACCAATTCCTGTTGTTCAACGCCGACGGCAAGGCACTGACCGCCGAGCAGCAGGATCGTTTGCGCAGGGAGCTTCTCGAGGAGATCTGAAGCCAAGCCCGATCTTCCGTTTCTTCGCCGCCAACATGCTCCCCGTCGACTCCAGCATTCCGGCGCTACTGAAAGCAATGCGTGAACAAGGCGTCGTGCTTCTTCAGGCACCGCCCGGCGCCGGCAAGACCACCCGGGTACCGCCAGCGTTGCTCGCGGCCCCCTGGTGCAACGGAAGGATCCTCGTGCTGGAACCGCGCCGTCTTGCCGCGCGTG
>SLHN01000154.1 GCA_007136145.1 Thioalkalivibrio sp. | reverse complement strand
GGTCTGCGCTCCCGAAATCGAAGTCTTCGGTTACCGTTTCGAAACCGTTGCCGCCACGCTTTCGCCGAGCCGGGTCTGACGGCACCGGCGTTACCGTCCACGCATCCGGAGCAGGCGCCTGACAAGGCGGGTCGTGGAAAACCGGCTGAGCCGCTGTTCGCGGTCGGACGCCGTGCCAGCCTGTGGAAAAGGGGTATCCGGGACTTCCGTGCCCAGAAACGGACAAAGCTTCTCCCACCCATCGCCGTTCTCGAATTCCATCAGCAGCAGGTCGTCGGGCCGGTCGCTGAAGTATTCCAGGACATCCGCATTGTGACGTTCGTAGCGATCGCGGTACACGGACTCATTACCCTTTGGATATTCGACTCCATAGATCCATTGGCGCATCGGTGTGCCCGTGTCACCGAAATGGCGGGTCACGCTGGCGATCCATTTCTCCGTCGGCCGCCGGGTCAGAATGAACTTGCTGCCTGGGTAGAGTTGATCCAGTTCGCGATAGAACAGCGGCCACGGGTTGTCCTGAAACGCGTCGTACTGTTCGGCGAGTTCGCGTACGAGATCCCAGGCACGCACCGCGATGTCAGGGTCGCGGACCGCATTCGGACCCGTGACGCGATATCCCAGAGCCTCCAGTGCACGGCGCAGCGAGGTCGTGCCGGTCTTGTGGAAACCGATACCAAATACCTTGGGTTGTTTCATCGGATTTTCCATCGGCTCTAGAACTCATGGTGGAAATGGCTGATCTCCCGCGCACAGAGCTCGGCCACCATGTCCCGGGTTCGGGTGTTGTACTGGTCGCGGTAGGGTCTGCCTTCGCGCGTGTGGGTCTTCGCCCGGGCCAGGCCGGCCTGCTCCGGTAGCCCCAGTTTGCGTCGGACTCGATCCCACTCGTCGGCAAGGTCGTCGAATCGGATGAAGTCGGTCAGCGCAAGACTGCCATCATCCATGAAATAGAAGCGCGCGCCCAGCTTGCGCCGGAAATCGGCCCCGCGAAACTCGCTGCGGTTGCAGTACACGGCGTCGACGAATTGTTCGAAGGTTGGTTTCTCCGCCGCGGGCAGGCGCCGGTAGCGCCAGAAGTAGGCGCTCACGAAATAGTCCCATGGATTCCGGGTGACCGCGATACGTTCATATTCGGAGAATTCCCGTGGAAAGGCCCGTTGGCACTCTTGTGCGCCCGAGTGCGTGACCAGCCCGTACACTTCCCGGAAATGCCGTCCGTTGGCCCAGTTCACGAATCCGGCCAGCCCCTTTTTTCCCGTAAACGGGAGGCTCAAGGCCTGTCGAAACCAGGCGACGCTGTGGGGATGCAGAACATGGCGGATGGTGGCGCGGTTTGGTCTGAGTCCCTGCATGATGGCGTCGTCGAGTGCTCCCAGGATCAGGTCGTCACGGCCCAGATACGGCAGCAGGGAGAGCTTTATTGCGCTGCCGGCCATCTTGGGTGCGTGCAGGAAGATGAAACGGTGGCGATGGGAGATGATCATCGGCAGGGGATCTGAAACCGAGCGCGGTGGCTGAAGCCCGCCGATGATAGCACGGCATCAGCGCGCCCCGTTGTACGTCGGCATGCGCGGATGCCGACGGCGCTGGTGTGCGCGGGGTGGCACGAGCCGATAAACTAGCGATTTCGGGGGGGCTCGCGAATGGGATCGCACGGATCGGAAATGAGCCTGAAGCGGCGCATCAAGCGATGGTATCAACGGCATCGCCGCGAGTGGCTCAGGCGCAACGCCGATGTACACATCATCTCGTTTCCCAAGTGCGGTCGAACATGGTTGGTTCTGATGATCGCCAGGGTGATCGAACGTCATTACGGGGTAACGGTTTCGGACCCGCTGAAGCTCCGGCTTTTCAGGAAGAAGCTGCGTTCCCTGCCCCTGATTCTTCAGCATCACGATGGAGGGCCGGAGTTTCTGCGAGTGGAGGAACTCGAGCAGGACAAGGCGCGCTATGCGGGCGCCAAGGTGGTCTTCCTGGTTCGCGATCCACGTGACGTCACGATTTCCGCCTATTTTCAGAAGACCCGGCGCAACGACGACTTCGCCGGAACCATCAACGAGTACCTGCACCAGCCGGTCGGGAGTATCGATACCAACATCGAGTTCTACAACATCTGGGCGCGCAATCGGTCGGTTCCGAGGGACTTCCTCCTCGTGACCTACGAGGACATGCACCAGGATGCGGTGCGGGAGCTCAGGCGCGTGGTCGAGTTCATCGGATTGTTCGATGTGCCGGAGACAGTGATACGCGAGGCCGTCGAGGCCTGCAGCTTCGAGAACATGCGCCGCATGGAGTCCGATAACGCGCTCGGCAGCAAGCGTCTGGCCCCGCGCGACGTCGCCGACGAAACCACCTACAAGACGCGCGAAGGTCGGGTCGGCGGGCATGTCAGTCACCTGGAGCCAGAGGATGTCGCCTACATCAACAACCTGCTGAAGGAGAGGCTCGATCCTTTCTACGCGCGCTATATCGGTACCGAGGGCGCGCGGTGAGTTCAGACGACGCCGCGGCGATTGGGGCCCGCGTGTTTCTGCTCGGATGTTCGCGTTCCGGCACAACGGTCGTGCAACGATGCCTGGCCCATCATCCGGAGGCCTGTTCGTTTCCGGAGACTGGATATTTCCGACAGTTGGGGGGTAACCGGTTCTGGGCCTTTCTTGCGTTGCAAGGGGTCGTCCGCGGGGCTGCGGTGCGACGCGCATGGGCGCGGTTGACCAAAGTGGCGCCGGAGGTTCCGGTTCCGGAGCGCCCCTATGGTCCTCCTCTCGCGCGTACCCGGATCGCGGTCGGGGAGTTTCTGCGGACCATGGATGCCGATGCCGTACGTCGCGGGCGGAGAGTCTGGGTCGAGAAGACCCCGCGGCACTACCGGTATGCGCGCATCATTGCGCGCCATGCGCGAGAGGCGTTGATTCTGCATGTGGTTCGGGACGGACGCGAGGTTGTGGCGTCGATCCGCGATCGCGCCATCGCGTATCCCGACCGTTTCGCGGCTCAGGCTGACCCGGCCTACGGTGTCCGCGAGTGGAATCGCGCGGTACGTGCCGCCTGGGCTCAGCGCCATGAGGCCAAGGTGAGAACCGTGCTGTTTTCCGATTTCGTTGCTGCCCCCGATGATAGCCTGCGTAGCCTTTGTGCATGGATCGGGCTGGACTATTCGCCACGAATGCTGAAGGAGAGCGGCATCGAAGAAATCACTCGATCACAGGAAGCCTGGAAGAGTGGGGCAGGGTCGCCCATTTCGCCACCATTATCGAAATTCTCCAAGGTCTTCGACCCGGGACAACAGCGCTGGGTTGACAGGCACCTCGACCACGCAACCTACCGAAGACTGATCGAGCACCTGCGGGGTGCGAACCATGCCGGTTGAGCCTGTGGTCGCGCATGCCCCGATCGGCCGGAGAAGGTTGGCCATCCTGGCTCCGCTCAAATCGTGGGGCGGGATCGAACGCAAGATGCTCATTCTCTGTCGCGAGTTCCTTGCCCAGGGGGTGCGGCCGGTCCTGCTATTGACCCGTGGCGGTCAGATTCCGTACCCGGACGAATTTCCGAGCGAGGTCGAGATCGTCGATCTCGGCAGTTCCGGGAAGTTTGACGCGGTCCCGCGCTTGATCCGCTACCTGCGCAACGATCGTCCGGATGCCATTCTCACGGCCAAGGACCACGCCGCGAAGGTCGCCGTCGTCGCGACGCGCCTGGGGCGGTTGAAGATCCCCGTGTTCGTGAAGGTGACGAACACGCTCAGTCAGACACTGCGCAGGCCCATGAAAAGGCGCACCGCGCGCTGGTTGTATCCCCAGGCGGAACGCGTCATCGCCATCTCCCATGGTGTCAGGCAGGATCTCATCGACGAGTTCGGTATGCGGCCCGCCAAGGTAGAGGTGATCTACAATCCGATGGTCACTCCCGACCTGGCGGAACGCGCACTTCGGCCATTGGATCACCCGTGGTTCGGCGCGGACAATCCGCCTGTGTTTCTCGGCGCCGGGCGGCTGACCGGGCAGAAGGATTTCCTGACGCTGGTCCAGGCTTTTGCCAGGGTGCGGGCCTTGCGCTCCTGCAGGCTGGTGATTCTGGGTGAAGGCGAAGAGCGCGGGCGTATCGAAACTCGTATCCGCGAGCTTGGTGTTGGTGAAGACGTGGAACTGCCGGGTTTCGTCAAGGACCCCATCCCCTGGATGGCCCGTGCCGCGGTGTTCGTTTTATCTTCCCGCTATGAAGGGCTGGGAAACGTACTGGTGGAGGCCATGGCCGTTGGGACGCAGGTGGTCTCCACCGATTGTCCCAGTGGGCCATCGGAGATCCTCGATGGGGGGCGCCTGGGCCTTTTGAGTCCGGTTGGCGATGTGGCCGGGCTGGCCGACTCCATGACGCGTATCCTGGACCACCCGGTGGATCGATCCGAACTTGCGGCCGGCGCGGAGCGATTTCGCAGTTCCGAAATTGCGCGGCAGTATCTTGCGCTGATGGGCCTCGCGTGAGTCGCCCGGTCGCGCTCCTGTTCGCCACTTCCGGACACAGTGGCGTCGACCGGGTCATCGCGAATCTGCTGCCCGAATTGGGCAAGGTCGAGCATATCTTTCACCTGCTGGTGATTCGCGGCCATGGTCCTGCCATCCCCGAGAGCCTGCCCGCGAACATCCGCGTGATTCGTCTGCCGGTCGGATCCAAACGCACTGTGTTCCTGCCATTGCTCGTATATCTCCTGGTGTACCGTCCAGCCGTCCTCCTGACGGCTAACCATGTTCTGAATCGGACCGTGTTGTGGGCGCGCCGGACTCTTCGTCTGGACACCCGGGTCGTGATCCGAATGGGTATGTCGGTGACCGGGATGGCGGCCGATCTCACACCACGACAGGGAAAAGCGCTTTACGCGTCGATGCGGCGCTGGTATCCACTTGCGGATGCCGCGATCGTGCCCTCCGCGGGCGTGGGCGAGGATCTCGTTGCGATTGCCGGCGTTGAACGCCGGCGGCTGCACGTGATTCGGAATCCCATTGTCAATGATCTGCTGGAGCAGAAGGCACGGGAACCCCTGGATCACCGATGGTACGGTCAGCCCGGCTGCCCATTGATCCTCGGGGTCGGCTCCCTGGAGCCGCGCAAGGATTTTTCAACGCTGATCCGTGCTTTTGCCCGCCTGCGTGAACAGCGTCCCGCACGTCTGATCATTCTTGGGAAAGGCCGGGAACGGGGCGCGCTGCTCGATCTGGCGGTGCAATTGGGAATCCGGGAGTTCGTTGACCTGCCGGGTTACGATCCCAATCCCTACCGGCATATGCGACGCGCCGATCTGTTCGTTCTGAGTTCGATCCGGGAAGGCGCCTCCGCGGTGATCGTTGAAGCCCTGGCCTGCGGAACACCGGTGGTTTCGACCGATTGCCCGAGTGGTCCGGCTGAAACGTTGAAGCAGGGGCGCCTTGGACGGCTGGTGCCGGTGGGTGACGCGGAAGCCATGGCCTCGGCGATGGCCGCTACCCTGGACGATGTCGTCCCCAAGGAGGCTCTCCTGGATGCGGTGATTGAGCATCGTGCGGATCTGGCCGCGAACCGCTATCTTCGTGCCATGGGGTTGAGCCATGTATCGTGATGCGGACCAATTTGAGCCTCTGCTTGCGCGGTACTGGCGCGAGCGAGGCGTTTCGGTTTCCGGTCGAGTAACGGCATGGTGACTCCACGAGACCCGGTCATCGTCATCGGCATGCATCGTAGCGGAACCAGCATGCTCACCCGGAGCCTTCAGGGTTTCGGGCTATACATGGGGCGTGGTGCGACGCGTAACGAGGAGTGCCGCTGGACAAATCTGCTCAACGAATGGATTTTCCGTCAGGCCAGCGCGACCTGGGAACGACCTGAGGGGGTCGACAGCTTGCTGGCCGATCCGGATGCGCGACCGCTGGTGGCCGACTATCTGGCCGGCGTCACCGATGGCCCCGCCGCGATCCG
>SLHN01000277.1 GCA_007136145.1 Thioalkalivibrio sp. | reverse complement strand
GTGGCGGGAGAGTTCTCCCACTGAATGCGAGCCTCCATCAGTGCGCCCGTGGAACACCCAGGACTTGAATGCTCTGGCTTTGCCGCTGCTTCTGCCACCAGTGTCCCACGAACACAAAAAAACCCGCGCATGGCGGGTTAAGTATTTGAATAGATGGTGGCCAGGGACGGAATCGAACCGCCGACACGGGGATTTTCAATCCCCTGCTCTACCGACTGAGCTACCTGGCCGGAACCTTGAACGAGGTCGTCCGAAGGCGAAGGGGCGTATTAAACCGGCAGTAACGCCGCCAGTCAAGCGGGTGCATGCACCCAGAGCACAATGAGCCCGGTCATTTACCCTGGTTGGGATCCACATAACCCTCGGGCTTCGCGGCGCCGCCCTGGAAGAAGAATTTCTCCATCTCCTCCTCGAGAAACTTGCGGGCCTTGGGCTCGACCGGGCTGAGCCGGTATTCGTTGATCAGCATGGTCTGGTGCTTTAGCCACATCTGCCACGCCTCCTTGGAGACGTTCGCATAGATTTTCTTGCCAAGTTCACCCGGGTAGGTCGGAACAGCCAGGCCTTCCGCCTCGCGACCCAGGTACACACAGTTCACAGTTCGCGCCATTACTCGTTATTCCCCTGATCTTCCAGAAAGCGTGCGACGGGGGCCGGCAAACCGACCCGCACCGGAAGCCGCGTGTTATACCAGATCGCTCCATCGCCTTCCATGATCCCACACCCTGCCGCCGGGAGCCGGAAACGCAGAATCCTCAGGTCCAGCCGATAATGGCTGAAGACATGGTCGATGCGGTCATCGGGATCCTGCCGTACCTCCCGAGCACTGGTCCAGCGCGAAAGAATGGCGTCGCGCAGAGCCGGTGCTTCGCTTGCCTCGGGCAGGCTGTACAAACCACCCCAGATGCCCGCGGCGGCACGGCGCTCGAGGTACACGCCTTCGGGTGCAAGCACCATCGCGGCCCAACGCGTCCGCACCGGCAGCACCTTCGGCGATCGCGACGTGGGCAATTCGGCGACCCGGCCCTGCGCGAGAGCCTGACAATCCGAGGCGACCGGACAACGCGAACACGCCGCGCGACCGCGGGTACACAGCGTGGCACCGAGGTCCATCATGGCCTGGGTGTAATCGGCCATGCGCCGGTCGGGCAGCCGCGATTCGGCAATTTCCCAGAGCCGGCGCTGAACCGAAGTGCTCCCCGCCCAGCCCTCGACTGCGGCGTGCCGGGCGAGGACGCGCCGCGCGTTGCCGTCGAGGATGGCTTCTCGTTGTCCGTGGGCCTGCGCCAGGATCGCCGCGGCGGTCGACCGGCCGATACCCGGCAGCCGCTCCAGTGCGGCACGATCCGCTGGCAGCTCGCCACCGTGTTCTTCCACGACCACCCGCGCCGCATGATGCATATTGCGCGCCCGCGCGTAATAGCCCAGACCGGACCATAGGTGCAGCACGTCATCGAGCGATGCAACCGCCAGTTGCCCGACGCCTGGGAAACGCTGGATGAAGGTCTGGAAATAGGGTATCACCGTCTCGACCCGGGTCTGCTGCAGCATGATTTCAGAGACCCAGACGCGGTAGGGTGAGCGCGGGCGTTGCCACGGCAGGTCGTGCCGACCGTGAACATCGAACCAGTCCAGCAGGCGCTCGGCAAATTCGTTCATGGCAGCGACGCAGGGAGAGCAAGGGAATCCCGGGTGCGAGCCGCATGCTCGATTCGGTCGATACTGCGATCGAACTCGCCACGAACCCACCATTGAACCAGTGTCGAGCCGAGCAGGGCCGGAACACGGAAATCGGGCTCGAGATAGCCGTGCATACGGATGCGCGAGCGAGCCGCGTCGGTATCGTCCTCATCGATGCGCCAGGAAAACTGCCCGCAGCGCACTCGGCTCAGATCCGGCACCGTGATGCCGGACGACCAGCTGCCGTTCACGCGGCGGACATCGATGGTATGAGGCACCTCGCGACAGACGAACAACAGGCACCCTCGCATGAGCGTGAACACGCGCTCGACCCCATCGCCGGATGGTCCGAGAGCGCGGCTCTCGACCACCAACGGAAGCACGCGGTCGAGGCGTTCGTAGTCATGCACCACCGCCACGACATCAGCCGACGGCGCCTGCACCAGGACATCGAACCGGAACTCGAGACGGGCGCCGTCGAAGGAAACCACGATATCCTCGGCTGCAACGGCGGATGCCGGGCCGGTCAGGCACACGAGCATCCACCAGAACCACCGCCAGCAGCAGCGTAACGGCACTACCGGAACAGACTCCGGCCACGCTCACGCAACAGGTCGAGCTCTTCATCGAGACTACGCGAACCCGACGGCTTGCCGTCCGGCTTCTCCTGTCCATCGACCGCGCCGGAATCATCGCGATCACCCCCACCGAGACGATCGAGCAAACGCTGCTGCAGGCGCTCGGTTTCCCGCCGTACCCGCTCATCGACGCGCTCGCGTACCACGTCGTCGAGGTCCAGCCGGAAGCGCGGTTCGGAGAACGTCCCGCTGATGCGGATCGGGAGGTTCACGCCGCGCAATTCGTCGAGGCTGCGTCCACCCTGCCCTTCGATCGTATCCACGAGCGTGGTGTCCACCCGGTAATCGAGCCTCTGCCGCGGGAGATCGGCGGAACCGCGCCCGGAGACACGCAGCAACGGTGAATTTGCCACCAGGTCATCGTTGCGTACGACACCATCCTCGATGCGAAAGGAACCGCCCAGCTCGGTAAAGTCGGTCTGATTCGGTTGCCCATCGTCCTCCGGTCTCTCACCGCGAAGCCGTGCATCCGCATGCCGGATGATGCGCGCAATGTTGATGCCACGGACGGCCCCGTCCTCGAAACGCATCTGCCCTGTGCCGTTCAGGCTTGCGGTCAACGCGCCGACACTGGCGCCCGTCGCAGCGATATCCAGGGCAAGATTACCAGTACCCACGAGTTTCGATTCCTCGCCGCGCAGCGCTTTCAGCAAATCCCCGATGGCGACCCCCTGCAGCCGCACATTGGCCGCATAGCGCGGCGTTGCGCGACGGGCGTCGAGTGTGATCCTGCTTTCGAGGTGCCCCTGGTAACCTCTGCCGATCAGCGGATCCACCTGCCACTGGCCGTCACGGGCACGCAGTTTGACTTCAATACCCTCCAGCGTCAGGCCCAGCACCGTGAGGACGTCAAGCCGCAGAT
This sequence comes from Thioalkalivibrio sp., assembly GCA_007136145.1. Classification (GTDB taxonomy): domain Bacteria; phylum Pseudomonadota; class Gammaproteobacteria; order Ectothiorhodospirales; family Ectothiorhodospiraceae; genus Thioalkalivibrio. Next base: position 2,777 of record SLHN01000277.1, on the reverse strand, counting down.
TGCCATCCATGTCGAAGGCACGCATCAGTTCAGCGGGGAGATCAATCGGTATATCGTCCGTCGCCACCTCGGGCGGCAGCTGGGCGGGTGGATCGGACGGTACCCCTGGCGGCACAGGCGGAATATCCGCTTCGCGCGCCTGCTCGACCTCGGGCGGCAGGTAACGGTCGAGATCGATCCGGTCGCCCATCATGGTGAAACTGACCATGGGCCGCGCCCCGGACAAGTCAATCCCGGCCTCCCCGCGCAGACTGGAATCGTCCAGGGTAATCAGGATCGGGGCCACCGCCAGGCGCTCCGGGGTACCCGATAACGAAAGCTCCAGCGCCATGCGTTTCAGCACCTCGGGATCCGCCGTCGCGGGAGCATCGAAGCCGAGGCTAGTGAGCAACTCACGCATGTTGAAGGTGTTACTGCGCAATTCTGCCCGCAGTTCCGGGACCTCCTCATCGAGACCACTAATCTCGATGTCACCGGTGAGATGCAGGTCGGACAAACGCGCGGATAGCCGTTCAACGTGGGCGACCGCCTGACGCAGATCCAGAGCCACGTCCGCGTCAACGCGTGCGCGGACCTCAGGCTCCAAAGCGGGATGGCGCAGGTCGACCACGGATTGCAGGCGCCGGAACGAGTACCGCTCCGCGGTGATATCCAGGTTCATCCGGGCCTCGAGATCCAGATCCAGCTCGATCGGGTCGGCGTCGTCGTCCCTGACCCATACCGCCCCTTGGAACGTGACGGGTGTCTCGGTTGCCGGTCGGAATCCACGCAGCGCGAGGCTGGCCTCGGACAGAACCGCGCGCCGACCATCCATCCGGTCATCCCATTCGACGCGAAGGTTGGTCAGGTCCAGACCCGCGATCGCAATATCGCGCATGCCCGTAGTCGCGCGAGCGACACTGCCGTTCCGATCCACGGCAACCACATCGTCACCCGTGCCCGCCATGCGCTCGACCAGGTCGTCCCAGTTCGTGCGTCCATCCGCATTGCGCGCCAAAAGGATGCTGACCCCATCCGCCTCTATGCGCCTTACATCGATCTCGTTGCGCAGCAGGGGCAAGGCGGCGACGGCGACATCGACAACTCCGAACTCCGCGAAAGGCTTCTCGCTGAAACCTTCGGCATTGGCCAGACGCACATCCTCGAGACGCAGTCCGATGGATGGATACAGCGTCAGCTCGATGCTACCCCCCAGGGTCAGCGCCCGTCCCGTAACCTCGGCCACCTTGTCCTCGATCCGATCCTTGTACAGGTTGGGATCGAAGGTGACGACCAGGTAGACCGCCACGATGACGGCCAGCACGACAAGGGCGGCCAGCAGACCCAGAAAACGCCCGATCCATTTCATTTCGCATCTCCCCCTTGGGACTCGGCAAACCAGCTTCCGCTGCGGCCTCCGTGTTTTTCCAGCAAGCGCACGCCTTCGATACGCATTCCCCGATCCACCGCCTTGCACATGTCGTAAACGGTGAGCAGAGCGACGCTGACGGCGGTCAACGCCTCCATCTCGACACCCGTCTGGCCCTGAACCTCGCAGGTGGCCTGAACACGGACGTGATCAGTACCTGCCTCCAGCTCCAACGCGACACGGGTCAGCCCGATCGGGTGACAGAGCGGTATCAGCTCACCCGTGCGCTTGGCGGCCATGATTCCGGCAATCCGGGCGATTCCGAGCACGTCGCCCTTGCGGTGATCCCCGGCGCGTATCCGGGCAGCGGTTTCGGCCATCATGCGTATCCGGCCCTCGGCAATCGCCACCCGGTGGCTTGTCGGCTTGCCGCCGACATCGACCATGTGTGCCTGCCCTGCCGGATCGAAATGTGTGAATTCGCTCATGGGCGTTATAATGCGTTACCTGTACTTCCATTTATAGGGGCCTATCGTGACCATTACCGTTCAGTACTTTGCCCGCCTGCGCGAGGACCTGGGCCGGGAAGGCGATCAGGTTACCGTGACGGAAGGAGTCGGCACCGTGGCGGATGTCTGGATGTACCTCCATCGCGAGGCACCACCACCGCGCTTGATGGCCGCCGTGAATCAGAGCCATGCGCGGCTCGACACCCCGGTCGCCGATGGCGATGAAGTCGCGTTCTTCCCGCCGGTGACTGGGGGCTGATTCGTGGGCGTACGCCTGATTGGCGAACCCTTCGACCCCTGGGACCTGGTCCGGAAGCGGGAGCAAGTCCTGCCGATGGAGAAACTGGGCGCCGCCAGCGTCTTCGTCGGCCGCATGCGCGATTTCAATGATGACCGCGATGTGCGCGGGATGTTTCTCGAACACTACCCGGGAATGACCGAGCGCGAACTCGAGCGTATTGTCGCCGAGGCGGAATCCCGCTGGCCTTCGATTACCTGCGAAGTCGCACACCGAATCGGGGCGGTCGATCCCGCTGATACCCTGGTTCTGGTCGCGGTATGGTCGGCCCATCGCATCGCCGCCCGCGATGCCTGTGCGGAGATCCTGGAGCGCCTGAAGCACGAGGCCACATTCTGGAAACGCGAACGCCTGACCGATGGCAGCGAGCAGTGGGTCGAAAAGAACACCCCGGGCCACTGACCTGGCATTGCCTCAAGGCACGCGAACCAATCGGCGCACCGCCACCCGTGACGACACCTACGTCGACGCGGTCCCGCCCCCCCCTACTGCAACATCAGGAAAAACGCGCTGCTGCCGCGCTGCACATTCAGCAACAGTCCGCCACGACCAGCGTCCGCAGCTGCCGCCAGATCCTCAAGTTGCGCGACCTCGCGCCGGTTCAGAGACAGGACGAGGTCTC
>SLHN01000296.1 GCA_007136145.1 Thioalkalivibrio sp. | reverse complement strand
GAGATGTCGCTGCTGGAGGCAACGCTGGATCGATTGCAACCGGTGGTGGATCCGGCACAGGCGCTGATCGTTACCGGTGCCGAGCACGCCCGGGGGGAGGCCTATCAGGCATTACATGCCTTCAGGACACTGCTCGAACCGGTCGGGCGCAATACCGCTCCGGCCATCGCGCTGGCGGCAGCATGGTTGAGCCGTGACGGGGCGGATCCCGTATTGGTGGTCTTGCCCGCGGATCACGTGATTCGGGATCGGGCGGCATTCCACCAAGCGCTGAAACAGGCGATCGCCGCTGCCGAGGAAGGCGCTCTGGTGACTTTCGGTATCCGACCGACGCGAGCGGAAACGGGATACGGCTATATCCGCGCGGTTACCGATGGTAAGGCCTTGGCGCGCGTGGAGCGATTCACGGAGAAGCCGGATACGGCCACCGCGGAGCAGTTTCTCGCGGACGGGAATTACTGGTGGAATTCGGGAATGTTCGTTTGGCGCGCCTCCAGCATTCTGGCCGAGATCGAAAGACATTTGCCGGAAGTACACCAAGTGCTCCAGCGCATCGGTGCCGAGTGGGATGCATCCGGAGCGGTTGACCCGCAACCGGCGGTAGCGGCGCACTTCGCGGCCATGCCTTCGATTTCCATCGACTACGGTGTGCTGGAGCGCTCCGATCAGGTACGGCTGGTCCCCTGCGACATCGGGTGGTCCGATGTCGGAAGCTGGGACGCTGTGCATGAGCTTGCCGAGCAGGATGATCGCGGTAACGCGCAGCAGGGCAACGTGTTGGCCATCGATTGTGATAACACGCTGTTGCAGGGGAATGGGCGTCTGGTGGCAGCGGTCGGGGTGCGGGATCTGTGCGTTATCGAGACTGCGGACGCGATTCTCGTCGCGCCTCGCGGTCAGACGCAAAGAGTGCGGGAACTGGTCGATGAATTAAGTCGTCAGGATGCCAGTGAATGCCGGTTGCACCGGACGGTGCGGCGACCCTGGGGCAGTTATACGGTGCTTGAGGAATCTCCCGGATACAAGATGAAACGGATCGAGGTTGTACCGGGTGCGAGCCTGAGCCTGCAGCGGCACCAGCATCGTTCCGAGCACTGGATCGTCGTGTCCGGCACCGCAACGGTGACTCGTGGCGGCGAGATACTCACCGTGGCGCCCAACGAGAGCACCTATATCCCGATCGGTGAGCGTCATCGTCTTGAGAACCGGGGCAAGATCCCGCTGCAGATCATCGAGGTTCAGGTTGGGCAGTACCTTGAAGAGGATGACATCGAGCGTTTCGACGACGCCTACGACCGGTAGCCCGGAGGAGCGGCGCTTGGCCGCGAAAGGGTTTGGCAATCCCGACTTGAGATCACTCCTGCCAGGGTAATGGCTGGGCAGGAGAATTGCTTCCCGCTCACGTATCTGCACAAGGAAACCCCGCCAGCGCGGGGTTCCGTCGTTGCTGCCAGGATCCTGTTCTTACCGGATCACGCTCTTCAGGATGAGTTCGTTTTCCTGAGTTGCTTCGGCCATCACCGAGGCGACAGTGCCGCCGAAGGCCTGTGCCATAAGGCTCGTGTTCATCCGCGATACGACGACGCGACCGTCGGCTGTTTCATAGACGGATACGCGGCAGGGCATCATCGAAGTCACGACCTTGGCACGGTCTTCGGCGAGGATCTTCCCTGCGTGATGCGGCTGGCAGAGTTCGAGCACGGCAACACGGTCGACTTCGTAGCCGTAGGGGCTGACGGCGTCGTGAATCATGTGCACGGTGGGCACTTTCCAGTTTTGCGCGGTGGCCGTGGTCTTGATCAGTTCGACGGTGTCGTCGAAGCCGAACAAGCTATCGTCCTCGACGATCATCAGTTTCGGGGCGGCGGAGAATGCGGTCAGCATCATTGCCGCGATACCCACAAGAAATCCACCCACGCCAGTCATTATGAAACGCTTGGTCATTTTGATCTCCATTTTCAGTTATTTATGCCGGATCCGCACGCCCGTTAATCAAATATATTAGAGAATTCTAATCCATTGGAATGATCTTGACATAGACGGTCGCCGGGTTCAAGTGAATTTTTTCGATCGAAATCCGGCGCTGAAGTCGCGTGTTCGGTCGCGCAATGTTGCGGTCGTGGCAGGTCCAAGGCAGTTTGACAACTTTCGGACAAACGGTCGTTAATAGGGGCTGGCAAGCATGGGGGCGACGATGGATATCCGAAGTATCGAACTCAATCGCGGCTGGGGCCTGTTCGGCCATGGCTGGAAGAATTTCACCGCGGATCCTCTGACCTGGGTTCTGGTGGTGGTCATATTCTTTCTGATCAGCCTTGTGCTGAACCTGATTCCCCTGCTCGGTGGGGTGCTCATGGCAATCATTACGCCTGCCCTGATGGCAGGCTTCCTGAAGATCGCGCATGATATCGATCAGGGTCACAAGGTCGGGGTCAGTCACCTGTTTCAGCCCATTCAGGATCAAAAGCGGCGGGTTCCCCTGCTGCTGCTCGGCCTGGTCGCCTTGCTGGCGACCGTGCTCATGGCGGTCGTGATGGCGGTTTTCATTGGTGGTGCGGTGCAGATCGGCGCAACCGGCGAATCCGTCCGGTTCCCATTGGCTGGGGTCGGGTTCTTCGGTATGTTTGTGATTTTCATGATGTACTTGGTCGTCTTCGCGATCCTTGCGTTCTCGATTCCGTTGGTATATTTCCGGGACGAGGAGCTTGGCGATGCCATCGTTGCCAGCATCAAGGGGACGCTCACGAACCTCGGACCGCTGGTGATCTTCAGCCTGATCTACTTCGCGCTGGCTTTCTTGGCGATGCTCCCTTTCGGACTCGGATTCCTCGTCCTGGCTCCGGTGGTATTCGCCGCGCTGTATGGCGCCTATTCCGAGATTTTCCCGGGCTCGTTGGAGCCGGAAGTGCTTGAGGCTGAGGAGGTCTGAGGATTTTCCACCACCGCGCGGCAGGCCCCGCTGACGGAGTGGGGCGGCTTGCCGCCGCCTACGGCTTGGTGCGCATGGCATGGGGCTGGAGAGCGGCAGCGGCAGGCACCCTCCCGCTTTCCATGTAGCCCATGCTCAGTTTTTCTTGGCGGACCCGGCAGATTCCGCGCTCGTTTCGTCAGCGATGTCGGATCGATCACTGCCGACCTGCTTCTTCGCGCGCTTTTCGGCCAGGAGCCGTTCTTCCTCTTCCAGCCGGTCGAGTTCCGCGTCCATTTCGTCTGGACTCAGGGGGCGGAATTCGCTGGTCGATGTGGTGGAGCTTGTGGATGCGCCGGCGGTTGCCGTAGCGGTTGCGGAGGCGCTTGCAGAACCACTGGTCGCCGGTCGTGCGGCGCTGCCGCCGCTGTCGGGCCGAGGGGTCTGCCCGCCCGAACCCGGGCCGCTGCGCTGGGGTCCCCCCTTCGGGCTTCCACGCGGACCGTCGTCGTCAGGCCCGTCTGTGTCAGTATCGTCGTCAAGCCCTTCCGCAGCTCTTCGGTCGGCCTTCCGCTTCTGCATGATTCTGGAGAGGATCAGCCCGATCTCGAACAGGATCCACATCGGCAGCGCCAGCAAGGTCTGCGAAATGATGTCGGGGGGCGTGAGGATCATGCCGATGACGAACGTCCCGACAATGACGTAGGGGCGCTTGCGGGCCAGCTTCTCCGGTGTGGTCGCGCCCATCGACACCAGCAATATGGTCGCGATCGGAACCTCGAACGCGATGCCGAAGGCGATGAACAGCATGATTACGAAGTCGAGATAGCGTGAGATATCGGTCATCACCGCGACGCCTTCGGGGGCGGTCGCGGTGAAAAAAGCGAAGATCAACGGAAACACCACGAAGTAAGCGAACGCCATTCCGAGGTAGAACAGGATGGTGGACGACGCTACCAGCGGCGCGGCCATCTTTTTCTCGTGCTTGTACAGCCCGGGCGCGATGAATGCCCAGAGTTGATAGAGCGTGTATGGGATGGTCAGCACCACGGCGAGCAGCAAGACCAGCTTGAATGGGATCAGGAACGGCGCCGCAACCTCGATCGCGATCATGCTGGTGCCCTCGGGGAGGTGCACCATCAGCGGGGTCGCGAGGAAGGTGTAAATCTGGTTCGCGAACGGGAACAGCATCAGGAACACGACCAGGATCGCCAGGAACATGCGCAGGATTCGATCGCGCAGCTCGATCAGATGACTTAGCAGGGTTTCGGTGGCCTCGGTGCTGGGTTCGCCGCTGGTCTTGCCATTGCTCATGTCTTGTTCGCGGTCCCGTCGCCGTTTGTTTCCGCTTCGTCGCTCTGGCGGCGCTCCACGGGCTGTTGTGGCGGTGCGTCAGTCAGCAGGTCGGCATCGAGATTGCCCGTGACCGGGACTCGCTTGATGCGCGGCCGACCGTCCACCTTGTTCTCGGGTTGGCTCGGTTTGGCCGGTGACGCCTTACGGGGCGCGGTTGCCGGAGAGCCCTCTGGGTCCAGCCTCTTTCCCGTGGCGTTGGTCACATCGTCGATGTTGTCGCGCAGGGTCTGCTCGGTCTCCTTCAGATCCTCGCGCAGGGTTTCCTCGGTATCCTGCATCATGCTTTTCAGTTCCTGGATTTCCTGCTCCTGGCCCTTCAGCATCTTGCGCAGTTCCTCGGTTTGCAACTCCTGCTCGATGTCCGAGCGCACGCTATTGACGAAGCGCCGTGCCTTCCCGACGAAGCGACCGATTTCGCGCGCGAGTCCGGGCAGACGCTCCGGCCCGACCACCAGCAGCGCGACCAGGGTGATGATCAGGATCTCCCAGAAGCCGATATCGAACATGGTTTACCCGTGAAGTCTCGCGGCACCCGGGTCAGGACTGTTTGCCACCGCTCGGGCCACCTGTCTGGGATTCCTGTTTTGCTTCCGCGTCGATCACGCGGCCCTTTTTCTGATCCTCGACCTTCGGGATCTCATCGCCTTCACGGCGCTGGGTGTCGTCCTTGTCCGTCCCCTCCTCTTCACCATCGGGGTTCTTCACCGACTGGCGAAAATTCTTGATGGCGGACCCGAGGTCGCCGCCCATGTTGCGAAGTTTCTTGGTGCCGAACAGTAAAACGACGATGAGCAGGATAATGAGAAGCTGCCAGATGCTGATGCCGCCAATCCCCATGGGATGCCTCCGAAGACAATGAAAACGTTAAACCGCGTGTTTTTTGGACCCTGAATCAACCAGAGCGTTTGCCTGCCACGCTGCGTTGCGCCTTTTCGGTGATTCCCGAAAGGCCGAAGCGGCGCCCAAGCTCACCCAGAACGTCGTCGGGGTGTAGCCCGCGCGCAGACAATACCACGAGTGCATGAAACCAGAGGTCCGCCATCTCCGAGACGAGGGCCGCGTCGTCCGGGTTCTTGGCAGCGATAACCGTCTCTGTCGCCTCCTCGCCGAGTTTTTTCAAAATCACGTCGAGGCCACGCCGGTGAAGTGAAGCGACGTAGGATGTCTCCGGATCGGTCTGTCGCCGTTCCTCGATGACTTCCGCCAGCCGCTGCAGGATTTCGTCGCTCATAAGCGGGTCTCGCGTGCCGGGCGCACCGCTACGCCGGCCGCGGCCATCGCGGCCTTGACCTCCGCCACTGTGTGCTGGCCGAAGTGGAAGATGCTGGCAGCCAGAACCGCGTCGGCGTGACCCTCGACGACTCCCGCGACCAGATGCGCCAGTTCGCCGACTCCGCCTGATGCAATCACCGGAATACTCACCGCATCGCTAACCGTGCGCGTCAGGTCGAGGTCGAAGCCGATCCGGGTGCCATCACGGTCCATGCTGGTCAGCAGAATCTCGCCCGCGCCCAGTTGTACCATCTTCTCGGCCCAGGCGACTGCGTCGATGCCGGTACCGCGGCGTCCACCGTGAGTGAACACCTCCCAGTGCGGGAATTCGGAGTCGTCCCGTACTCGCTTGGCGTCGATTGCCACGACGATGCACTGGCTGCCGACTCGAGCCGCTGCCTCGGCCACCAGTTCCGGCCGGTGCACCGCGGCGGTGTTGATCGAAACCTTGTCAGCACCTGCGTTCAGCAGGCGACGGATGTCAGCGACCTCCCG
>SLHN01000063.1 GCA_007136145.1 Thioalkalivibrio sp. | reverse complement strand
GCTCCCAGGCGGAGAGCAGGTCCACACGAACGATTGCGAGGAGTAACAGCGCCAGGATCCCGATGCTGAACGCGACCATCTGGACGGCACTGAGGCCACCGCGCCGGGACAGGTTCGCGAGTCCGAATCGCAGCGCCATTCCCCCCCGGTCCCGCAGCGGGCGCAGCAGCACGATCAATGCGAAACCCAACGCGCCGAGAAAGATCAGTGCAACACCAGTGCCGAGCAGAATCCAGAGCGCGAGCGCCGGGTCCGTCGATTGCCAGTAAATCAGGGCGCCAAAGCTCAGCAAAGCCAGCAGCGCGGACAGCCAGACCGACACGGGCGGCAACCCCAGGTCGCGCTGCAACACGCGCAGGGGCGACACCTGACCGATGCGCAACAGCGCCGGCAGCGCAAAGCCAGCCGCTGTGATCAGGCCAACGCCAAGGCCAGCAGCCACCGGACGCCAGCCGGGTGGTGGAAGGTCGGTGGCCAGCCAGTTTCCCAGCAGGCTGCTCAGGCCGAACTGCGCCGCGAACCCCAGCGCCAGGCCGATGCTGCTGGCCAGCGCGGCGATCGCCAGTACACGCAGGAAGTAGATGCGCAGCACCCGGCGCCGGCTGGCGCCGAGCGCGCGCATCACCGCGGCGGCATCGGCGCGCTGGTTCGCATAATGGTGCGCCGCAACGGCAATCGCGGCACCGGCCAGCAACACGGCCATCAGCGAAGCCAATCCCAGGAAGCTGCGGGCACGACTTACCGCTTCCCGCAGTTCGGGATTGGCGTCTTCAAGATCAAGGAGGCGCTGGCCGGCCCGCATTTCCTTCTCGAGCCAGGCGCGCAGATCATCGACCGCGGTAGCGGCCCCGGCAGCCAGAAACTGATAGCGAACCCGGCTGCCGGGGCCAATCAGCCCGGTTTTCTCCAGGTCCTCAAAATGGATCAGCAGCCGGGGCGCGATATCGAACAGGCTGCTGCCGCGATCGGGTTCGACCAGGATCTGGGCAGCGAGGTCCAGACTGTGGAATCCCAGATCGACGATCGATTCCCCCGGGGTGAGCGCCAGCGACTGCAGCAGCGCGCCGTCACCCCATGCCTGTCCGGGTGCGGGTCCCTGCTGCCGCCGTTCGGGTTCGGTGTCGCTCGATAGTTGCACAGCGCCGCGCAGGGGCCAGGCATGGTCCACCGCGCGCACGGATACCAGTTGCGAGTCATCATCCGGCGTGAACAGGACGCTGGGGAGTGTGGCACTCCGCGTCGCGGTCAGGCCGCGTTCACGCGCTTCCTGGAGCCAAGCGTCCGGGACCGGAGCATCGGAGACCACCGCAATGTCACCGCCCAGGATGACCGCCGCCTGCAGTGACATGCCGCGGTCGACGCGGTCGGCAAAGAAGCCCACGGCCGCCACCGCGGCCACCGCAATCGTCAGTGCGGCCGCGAGCACCTGCAGTTCCGGGCTGCGCCACTCGCGGAGGGTGTCGCGGAGGAAAACGAAAACCGGAGATCGGCCCGGCGTCATGCCAGCACCCCGTCGCGGATCCGCACGATACGATCGCAGCGCTGAGCGAGTGCGGTATCGTGAGTGACCAGGACCAGCGCGGCCCCTTGTCCCGATCCGGTGCCGACGGGGCCGGCAAGCTCGAACAGCAGGTCGATGATGCGGGCGCCGGTTTCGGCGTCCAGGTTGCCGGTGGGCTCGTCCGCGAATAACACGGCAGGTCGGTCGACAATGGCGCGCGCGATCGCTACACGCTGCTGTTCCCCGCCAGAGAGTTGGTGGGGGTAATGTCGCGCCCGCCCGCCCAGTCCGACCTGCTCCAGGGCTGAGTGGGCTCGCGCCGAGAGTTCGCGGGCGGGAACCCGCGCGTGGGCAGGGTTGAGTTCAAGGGGGAGCAGCACGTTCTCGATGGCTGTCAGCGCCGGCAGGAGCTGAAACGACTGAAAAACGAAACCGACCTGTCCGGCACGTAGCGCGGCGCGGCCATCCTCGTCGAGTTCCCCTATGTTCTCTCCCAGCAATCGAACTTCTCCGGCACTCGGTGCGTCCAGACCTGCGAGAAGGCCAAGAAGCGTCGACTTGCCGGAACCGGAGGCACCCAGAATGGCAACGCTTTCCCCGGGATGGACGGCGAGCGTGATTCCACGCAGGATCTCGAGCGAGCCACTGGGTCCGACGACATGCTTTTCCAGGCGATCGGCGGCGAGAATGACGGATTGAGAGGATGCATCCATGTTTCGTTTCCTGATGGTAATGGTGCTGGCGTTGCAATGGAGTGTTTCCAGCGCCAGTAATTCCCCGGAACCTCATCGAATCCTGGTTTTCGGTGATTCTTTGAGCGCTGCCCACGGGATTGACGCTGATGCGGGCTGGGTTGTCCTTCTGGAACAGCGCCTCGCGGAACGCGATGAACCGTGGGAGGTTCGCAATGCGTCCGTGGGTGGCGAGACCACCGCAGGAGGGCGGACCAGGCTTCCCGATCTGCTGGACACGTTTCAGCCCGACGTCGTCATCCTGGAACTCGGAGGCAATGACGGGCTGCGTGGACTCTCACTGAGGGCGATGCGCCAGAACCTCGAGGCGATGGTGGATTCGATTGCCGCAACGGGCGCCAACGTCCTGCTCGTGGGCATCGAAATTCCTCCGAACTACGGGCCGGCCTACACTCAGCGCTTTTCAACGGTTTTCGCCGATCTAGCCGCTGCCCGTGATCTCGCGTTCGTTCCATTCCTGTTGGAAGGTGTGGCGCTGGAGCCCGGGATGATGCTCGCTGACGGTATTCATCCGTCGGTCGAGGGGCAATCAAGAATCCTGGAAAACGTCTGGGAAGTGCTCGAACCGCTCCTGGATTACAGCGAGCGGGACGCGAGGTTGCCAGTAGATTTTGAAGGTACTGAATCACAGGCCACCGATCTTCATCCATAGAGCCGATATTTTCGCCAAGCAGACGTTTTCACCGGCCGCGGGCAGTCATGCGCCGTCGCGGCGTGGTATCGGTACGGTGTGGCTTCACCTCACGGCACCCTGCGCCGGTTTTTTTTGCTGGCTCTCTTGACCAGCGGCCACCCTGAATGACGAAAAGACCAGCAAGATGGTATCTTTTTTGACAGAAATCGCCTAAGCCCGAGAGGTTCCCAGGCGATGACGCACGCGGTCGAGTACCTCGGTGCTGATGCGGCGGACGACGGGGCCGGCAATGCGTCCCACTGTGCGATCCAGGATCAGGCTGTTGAGTGTGTAGTCGATAACGAGCCGCAGGTCGGTGCCTCCATTCACGGGCGACAGGTGGTAGCGGCCGGTATTCGTGATCCCGGTCACCGATTTCCAGACCAGTCGCTCCGGGGCCTCGCTCTGGACGATCTCCACTACCCATTGGTATTGCACGCCAGCGACACGAACCTGCCAGCGGTAGCGCTCTCCACCCAGATGCGTCACTGTTTCGACTGCGCTTGTGTACTGGGGGAAGTCCTCGACATTCCGGAGCATCGCAAAGACCGTGTCCGGGCTTGCGGGCAAGACTGCTCGGGTTTCAATGGATGGCATCAGTCTCTCTCTTCGAAAGGGCGGATGGCTGCAGCGGTTGTCGACACTCAAAGCCCGTTGGGGCTGGTAACCCACGCCGTGTCCTGCTCGGGTCCGGCATTGAACTCTGGTCATCCCGGTTGGATACTGTGCCCAACGTACCATCACCGTACCAGGGGACTCTATGGGTGACACTGACAACTATACGGATCTGCGTGGTTCGCGGCTGACCGCGGGCCTTTCCGACGATCAGGTCAACGCGCTCGCGGGGATTTCCTACTGCCGCAAGCTCAGCGATAACGAAAGGCTTTTTCAGGAAGGGGAGACGGACGATGCCCTTTATGTGATTACCTCCGGGAAGATGGCCGTTACACGAAATGTGGGTGGCGGCGAGGAAGTCACCCTGCACATCCTGCAAGCCGGAGATCTTGCCGGCGAGATGGGTTTCGTGGGTGGCCTTCCACACAGTGCGTCCATGCGGGCGATTGGCAATCCGACTGTCTGTTCCTTCAATCGCGCGGATTTCGAGGCACTGATTGCCAGCGATCCCTGGCTGGTCTATCGGGTGATGAAGAACATCGTCAAGGTCGGGCACGACATCCTGCATCGAATGAATGCCCAGTTCGTCGAGATGTCGAATTACATTTCACACCAGCACGGGCGCTACTGAACGGAGCCCGGCTGACCACGCGCCTGCGAGGCGCTTGTGTGGAGGAGACGCTCCAGCGTGAGAAGGTATGGCTGCGACTTTCAAGTCAACTGCCATGGTGCCTGCCTCCATCACTGATGATGAAATGTGTAGGGTGCCAATGAGCGCAGCGAATTGCGCCGCTCGAGGCCCCGGAGTCTGGGAGCCGGGGCCGGCGCGGTATCGGTGGGGTTCGGTTCTGCCTCACGGTACCCCGCAGGCAACTTTCACGCAGAGACAGGCATGTCAGGATTTCGCCAGCGAGTTTCGTCCTGTATTTCAGCCCCGGGGCTCCGGGTCGTCGTCTAGCCTTTTTTGACCCGAGCCGAAGCCTCGGCGCGTCTGGCAATCGCGCGTGTCATTCCGGCAAAGATGAACCGGTGGGCGGGGACTAATGCGTACCAGTAGAGCATGCCCCAGAGCCCCGCTGGGTGCCAGTAAGCGGTTGCGGTGACACGGGTGCCTGCGTCTTCCGGAGTCAGGTCGAACTCCAGCACACCGGCACCAGGCGCGCGCATCCCGAAGAACAGGGTTAGCCTGCGCTGCGGTTCCATCGCGATCACCCGCCAGGAATCCACCGTGTCACCGACGCGCAAGTCCTTCGGGTCGCGACGCCCGTAGTTCAGCCCGGGGCCACCGACCATCCAGTCCAGAATCTCGCGGGTTTTCCAGAGACTGTTCAGGTAGAAGTAGCGATTATCGCCGCCGATGGCTGCGATGACCCCCCAGACCGCCTTGGGGCTTGCCTGCGCCAATGCGCTGCCGCTGGCACGCTTGGCATAGTAGGCGTAGTCGGGGCGGTAGTTTCGGAACGCAAACGCTCCCTCGGTCCAGCGAGCGGCGACGGTGTGCCGGCGTTCGGCCTCGAACGCGGCACGTATTGCGGCTCGGACATCAAGAAGCTCCTGCGGAATCAGACGCCGGATCTCCGCGGGATCGGCATCGAAATCCTGTCGCATGCCCTCGATCAGTGCTCTTGCGATCGGGGTGGGTACGGCTGTCACCAGGTGCAGCCAGTACGAAGAGAGTTTCGGTGTCAGCAGTGGGACCGAAAAGATCCATGGTGGGCGTCGTCCGGCCTCCTCGGCCAGGATGCGCATCATCTCCGCGTAATTCAGATATTCTGGGCCGGCCGCGTCAAGGATTCGATCCTCGGTATCCGCCAGGGTCGGAGCACGGATCAGATATTCGAGCAGATTGTCCAGTGCGATCGGCGGCGATTTCGTCAACACCCAGCGCGGTGCAACCATCACGGGAAGATGAAACACCAGGTCTCGCATCACCTCGAAGGCCGCGGAGCCTGGACCGATGATGATCCCGGCGCGTATCTCGGTGACCGGAACCGGTCCCCGGCGCAATGCGTCACCGGTACGCTGGCGTGACACGATGTGCTCGGTGCTCGCGCCGCTCGGTACCAGCCCGCCGAGGTAGACGATCCGACGCACACCGGAAACAGTCGCGGCGTCAGCGAAGTTCGCGGCCGCCTCCAGATCGATACGTCCGAAGTCACGGCCAGCGGCCATGGAATGGACGAGATAATAGGCCGTATCCACATCGCGCAATGCGGCTCTAACCGTCTCGGGTTTCAGCGCGTCCGCCGCCACGATCTCGACATCCCGCCAATCACGCGCCTCGAGCACCGCCGGAGTTCGAGCCGCGGCCCGGACCAGTCGCCCTGCAGCGAGGAGGCGTGGCACAAGATTGGTGCCCACGTACCCGCTGGCGCCGAAGACCAGGTGCAGCGCTGGTCGTTCCGGGGTTGAAGCCTTGGAGTGGAGCTTGCTACCAGTGCTGCGTTCGATCATCGGTGAAAAATCTCTTCAGATTGCATGGCATAAGGCG
>SLHN01000269.1 GCA_007136145.1 Thioalkalivibrio sp. | reverse complement strand
TCATCAGCAGTCTGCTACCTTACCTTTCGGAGTTTCGGGGTCGGTTGTTTCTCGCCCTCGGCCTGATGGCGCTGGCCAAGTTCGCCAATGTAGCCGTGCCGGTGGCCCTGAAATATGTCGTAGATCATTTCGACGGCGCCGGTGCCGATGCGCTGGTCACCGTCCCGCTGGCACTGTTGTTCGGCTATGGCCTGCTGCGCTTTTCGGCCACCTTCTTCGGCGAACTCCGTGATGCTGTGTTCGTTCGCGTTGCCGAGCGCGCAATGCGTCGGGTTGCGCTGCAGGTGTTCCAGCACTTGCACCGGCTTGAACTCGGCTTCCACCTCTCGCGCGAAACGGGCGGACTGTCGCGTGACATCGAACGCGGCACAAGAGGCATCAGCTTCCTGCTCCGGTTCGTGGTCTTCAACATTCTCCCCACGCTGCTGGAGATCCTGATGGTCGCGGTGATCCTGCTGATCGCGGTAGGACCCGTGTTCATGGTCACCATCTTCGTGGCGGTGGGTATCTATGTCCTGTTTTCGGTGGTAATCACCGAGTGGCGCACGCGCTTCGTGCGCGAGGCCAACCTGCGTGACAACGAGTCCCATACCCACGCGGTCGACAGCCTGCTCAACTACGAAACGGTCAAATATTTCGGCAATGAGCGCTTCGAGGCCGAGCGTTACGACCAAAACCTGGCCTCCTGGGAACAGGCGCGCACCAAGAACGTTCTTTCGCTGGTGCTGCTGAACAGTGGCCAGGCACTGATCATCGCCGCCGCGATCACCGCGATGATGATACTGGCCGCGCGTCAGGTCGCTGCCGGCACGATGACGCTGGGCGATCTGGTGATGGTCAACGCCTACATGATCCAGCTATTCATCCCCCTGAATTTCCTGGGATTCGTCTATCGCGAGATCCGGCAATCGCTGGCCAACATCGAGCGCCTGTTCGGATTGCTGGAAAAGCCGGTGAAGGTCGAGGATCGCCCTGGAGCAACCGATCTCGTGGTCACTCACGGCACCATCCGCTTCGACGATGTTTACTTCCGCTACCATCCCGAACGCCCGATTCTGGAAGGCGTGTCGCTGGACATCCCCGCGGGTCACAAGGTCGCGGTCGTCGGCCCCAGTGGCTCGGGGAAATCGACTCTTTCACGCCTGCTGTTCCGGTTCTACGATGTCGACCGGGGCCGGATCACCATCGACGATCAGGATGTACGCGAGATCACGCAGGACAGCCTGCGCAAGGCCATCGGAGTAGTGCCGCAGGATACCGTTCTTTTCAACGAGAGCATCGGCTACAACATCGCCTATGGCCGCCCCGACGCGACAGACGAGGAGATTCGAGAAGTGGTTCGGCTGGCACACCTCGACGACTTCATCGGGCGCCTGCCTCGAGGTCTGGACACCATCGTTGGCGAACGCGGACTCAAGGTCTCCGGTGGCGAGAAACAGCGCATCGCGATCGCCCGCATGCTGCTCAAGAATCCGGCGATCCTGGTTTTCGACGAGGCCACATCGTCGCTCGACTCGGGATCGGAGAAGGCGATTCTCGAGGCGCTGAACGAGGTTTCGGCAAGACGGACCACATTGGTCATCGCACATCGCCTGTCGACGGTCATGGATGCGGACCGGATCGTGGTCCTGGAACACGGCCGGGTGGTCGAACAGGGCACGCACGATGCACTGCTGAAGCATGACGGCGCCTATCGACGACTGTGGAAACATCAACACGACAGTCCCGCGCGTGGAGCCTCGGAGTCGATGGCTGAGGTTCACGGCGCCGGCCACCCCGAAACATGAAAGGTGCGGACGAACGCTACGGTAAGGTGGTCAATCCCGCTTCAGAAGATCGGCAAGACCGGCGAAGGGATTATGGGTCGCGCCGGCACCAGTCGCCTTGTCTTGGCTAGGCGTTGCATCCACGTAACGCTGGTGCTCGTTGTCGTGGCAGTACACACACAACAATTCCCAGTTACTGCCGTCCAGCGGATTGTTGTCATGGTTATGGTCGCGGTGATGCACCGTGAGTTCGCGCAGGTTGGTGACCGTAAACGACCGCCCGCAACGTCCACAGACCCATGGATACATCTTGAGTGCACGCTCGCGGTAACCCTTCTCCCTCTCGGCCTTGTCGCGCTGGGAACGCGCAACCAGCGCATCCAGCCGGCCAGGATCCTTCGTCTTCATGGTTTCGCTCCGCATTTTCGCACGCTCAGGTTAGTCAATGCGAAGGAAAATGGGAACCTGATTAGCGTGAAAATATGGCCACGGAAGCACACGGAAAGCACGGAAAATGAAACGGAGCGAAGCCCTCGTCCGTGTCTGTCCGTGCTTTCCGTGGCTCGCCTTTTCATCCTGCAGGGGTGGACGCTGGCCATGACAGTTAGCGTGAAAGTCCCCGGCAGGGTGCCGTGAGGCGAAGCCGAAGCGCGCCGACACTACGCCGGCTCTGGCTCCAAAAGCCCTCCGGCCTCGAACGGCGCAATTCGCTGCGATCTTTGGCGCCCGCGCTGGTTCTTTCACGCCAATGACGAAGTGAAACGCCCGTGGGCCGTGTGATCGATTGCACCACAAGGGGGAGACTACGGATCATTGGCATCATGCGGGTGCTTGGCCGGAAGCCCACACCCGGCAAATACCCGCCGGTACGGTTCATGAGCCCATCACATACTCCAGCGGCAGATCGGAACTTTCCTGCCGGTCGAAACGGCTTTCCGCAAACAGGATGATCAGCAGGGCAACGGTCGTTCCGATAATCGTTGCCTCGATGACGATGGCCGCCTTCTTCCACCTCCACCTGCGTCGCTTCATGGCTCACCCCCGCGCGCCGTCCATGAACCAGACTGCAACGCAATGGAAAGCAATATTCGTTCCGTACCGGGAAAGCGCGGAAGGTGGCTGAACCGGGGTCAGGGCGATTTCACTGGAACGAGCCGCCGGTGATGTTCCCATCGTCATCGAGTTCGGCGAAGTAGCGGCTATTGTCGACACGGTATTCCCGGGTCGCAATGTCGCCGGGGAGGATCAGCACCACTTCCGGATACACCTCGCGAAACTGCTCGGGCGTCGGTGCCAGGCCGACAAACTCCTGGAACGCCTCGAGATCGGTGACGACACCCGGACGTGGCTCGGGCAGGTCAGGACCCGCGTTGGTTATGCCGCACCCCAACGCCACCAGCGTGGACAGAATGCCCACGAGAAGAATTGCCGCGGATCGAGCACTCTGTTTCATGAAATACCTCCGCAAAACCCACACGCCGACGCATCGAGTCAACGCAAGTGACGTTGAAAACCGCCGCCTGAACGCCGCATCTTCCGTGCCCACGGCTTCACGTGCATTCCTGCGTCCGCGGATCCGGCGACCGCCCCGAATCAGACCTCGAGGCCATGCTCGCGGGTGGAATGGAATTCGATCTCGGGCCACTTTTCCATTGCCATCTGCAGATTCACTCGCGTCGGCGCAATGTAGACCAGATCTCCGCCGTGGTCGACAGCCAGGTTGGTCACCGCCTTGTCCCGGAACTCGTCGAAGCGTTTGGTGTTCGCGGAGCTCACCCAGCGCGCCGTCTGCACGTTCACATTCTCGAACCGGCAGTCGACTTTGTATTCGGTCTTCAGGCGCTCGGCCACCACGTCGAACTGCAGCACACCGACAGCCCCAAGGATCAGGTCGTTATTGCTCAGCGGACGATAGAGCTGTGTCGCCCCCTCCTCGCAGAGTTCCTGCAACCCCTTGGCGAGCTGCTTCATTTTCAGCGGGTCCCGCAACTGGGCACGCCGGAACAGTTCGGGTGCGAAGTTGGGGATGCCCGAAAACGCCAGATCCTCACCCTCGGTGAAAGTGTCACCGATGCGGATCGTCCCGTGATTGTGGATACCGATGATGTCACCGGGATAGGCCGTTTCCACGTGCTCCCGATCCGACGCCATGAAAGTCAGCGCATCGGGGATCTTCACATCCCGCCCCAGGCGTACATGGCGCAGCTTCGCGCCCTTGGTGAAAGTGCCGGAACAGATGCGCAGGAAGGCGATGCGATCGCGATGGTTCGGATCCATGTTCGCCTGAATCTTGAACACAAAGCCGCTGAATGCCGGCTCGGATGGATCGACCACCCGCGAGCGCGCCGGACGCGGCTGCGGCGGCGGCGCGTATTCGACGAAATCGTCCAGCAATTCCTGCACGCCGAAGTTGTTGATCGCCGACCCGAAGAATACCGGGGTCAACTTGCCCGCGAGATAGGCCTCGCGATCGAAGGCATGCGATGCGCCCTGAACCAACTCCAGCTCCTCGCGTAGCTCTTCCGCCTGCGAGCCCAGTACCTCGTTCAGGCGGGGGTTGTCGAGACCCTGGATCACCTCGCCGTGCTGGATCTTGCCGCCGTGGGTCGGCGAATACAGGTGCACCGCGTCGTGCGCGAGGTGGTACACGCCCTTGAAGCGCTTGCCCATGCCGATCGGCCAGGTCACCGGCGCGCACTGGATCTTCAGCACCTGCTCGACCTCGTCCAACAGTTCGATCGGCTCCCTGCCCTCGCGGTCGAGCTTGTTTATAAAGGTCATGATCGGCGTATCGCGCAGCCGGCAGACCTCCATCAATTTGATCGTCCGCTCCTCGACCCCCTTGGCCGCGTCGATCACCATCAGCGCTGAGTCCACCGCCGTCAAGGTGCGATAGGTGTCCTCGGAAAAGTCCTCGTGCCCCGGGGTGTCGAGCAGGTTCACGATGCGGTCACGGTAAGGAAACTGCATCACCGACGAGGTGACCGAAATCCCGCGCTGCTTTTCCATCTCCATCCAGTCGGACGTCGCGTGGCGCGAACTCTTGCGCCCCTTGACCGTCCCGGCGAGCTGGATCGCACCGCCGAACAGCAGCAATTTCTCGGTGATGGTGGTCTTGCCGGCGTCGGGGTGCGAAATGATCGCAAAGGTACGGCGCCGGGCGGTTTCCTTGGAGAATGACATGCGACTGGCCAGATCGGGAAAACCCCCGATTGTACCGAACCGGACGATCCGACGCATCGCGTCGCCTTGGCACCCCTGCGGCATCGAGTGGGCGACGCCGCGCGGGCCAACGCACCGGAGGTTGCTTTCGGAGGCCTACTCCATCGACATGTTCCTCGAGGTCAGCGCATCCAGAAATTCGTCCACGTTGTCCTGTGTGATCACGTCGATTCCGGTATCAATAGCCTGCGGAATCGGAACCCCCAGCGATGCTTGCCACAACATCAGGATTGCCATCGAGCCTTGCATCCTCGGTATGGTTGCCGCCGAGGAGTCGAGAACACCTTCCCTGACGGCCTCGAGGATCGGTTTGATGCCATCCATACCAACGACCTTCACCTGTCCGATCCTGCCAGCCAGTTTGATGGCGTCAGCGATGCCGATAGGTCCGGAAGCATCACAGCACAGGTAGCCACCCAGGTCCGGACATGACTCCAGCACGGCTGAAGCCTGCTGTCGCGCCGTCTCGATATCGTCGTTGTCGATCCCACCGTCCACGACCACGATGTCGGGATACTTCCTCAACACCGCCAACTGGGCTTCGTATCGTGCCTTGTGGTTCGGTGCGGTCGGGTAGCCCTGCATTATCGCAACCTTGCCGTTGTAGCCGATAAGGCCTGCGAGACGTTCAGCCGCAATAACCCCTTGCTGGGCGAAGTCGTTGCCGACACTGGTGATGGATGGATCGGGCGATGGCGAATCGAAGACGACCACCGGAATTCCCTGGTCCCTGAGTGTGTTGATTGCCGTCATATGGCCTAAAGCGTCGACCGGATCTACCGCGACACCCCCAGGCCGATCCTTCCCGGCTCGTTCCAGAATCGCGTTCTGCTCGGCCACGTCGCAGGTCGATGGCGGGTGATAGTCAACAAACACCTGGATACCAAGCGCACGACTCAGGATCCTGGCCTGATCCTGGGCACCCTGATTGACTTCGTCAAACCAGGGGTGAGCGACTTTGGGAACAACAATGAACCGAAGTGACTTTTCCATGCTTTATCCTCAATGAAACGAAAAATCGGTCCCGCGCGCGAAGTGTGTCGAGCGGGAACGATGGTTGCACGAGCGCCCGATTCATGAGCGGGCGATCAGCGCAGCGTT
>SLHN01000261.1 GCA_007136145.1 Thioalkalivibrio sp. | reverse complement strand
TCGGCCCCATGGGTACATTGCGCGCTCGCCTTTCGGGGCCATAGCTCAGCTGGGAGAGCGCCTGCATGGCATGCAGGAGGTCGGCGGTTCGATCCCGCCTGGCTCCACCAATAAGGTGAAGTGAGAGAACCATGCACAAGTTCGGGATGATTTCCCTGTACCTGGGTCTCGTTCTCGGAGTCATCGGCCTGATCGGTGGCTTTGGACTGATGTTCATCGGCAGTGATGCGTGGGCAAAGCCACTCATCGCAATGGTGCCCATCGGGTTCCTGCTCGTGTTCAACGGGGTCGTTACAACCCTGCTGCACACTCCCGGTAACGGGTCTGAGCCGAAAGGCCCGCCCGAGTAGTTCCGCGGTAAAGACGTTGCCTCTGCGTCCCCATCGTCTAGAGGCCTAGGACACCGCCCTTTCACGGCGGCGACCGGGGTTCGAATCCCCGTGGGGACGCCACTCTTCTTGTTTGGCCATCCGGCGCGCTCGTGCAGAGCACGACTTTCTGCAAAGTCGTTGGCTCGCCAGCGGTCCATTCTTGCCCGCCGCAACAGATATCTGAGCCCACCATCCGTAGGCCGGCACGCGCATCGCCGGACAGGCTGCTAGCGCTTGATGTCTGGTCTCGCCGGCAATCGTCGCGTCAGCGTTTGCAGTTCCGTGTTGGCGCGACGCAGGCGTTCGGAAAGTACACTGGTGATGTTGGATATGAGTGTGTTGACGATTCCGGGACGACTCCAACTCAGTGTTTGCAGATCGGCCAGATCCAGTTGCAGTACTTCGCAGTCCTGGTCAGCGACTGCGTCAGCCGATCTCGGGCCTCCGTCGATCAGGGCCATTTCCCCAAAGGCGACACCGGGGCCAATGCTCGTGAGGCGAGTCACGCCGTTCGCCGTGTCCCGAATCTGTATCGACACGCGGCCGCGGGCGAGGAAGCACAGACAGTTGGCCTCGTCGCCCTGCCGGATGATGGTGCTGCCGGCAGGAAACTGGTGTGAGGAAACCAGTGCGGAGAGTCGCCCGACGTCCCCGGTGCTCAACCCATTGAGCAGTTCCATTTCCATCATCGGCACGGACGGTGGCGGAGTGTCATCGAATGCCGTCATCCGAGCCAACACAGCAGCCTCGCAGTGCTCCAGCGCGGAGTCGATTGTGGCATGGAACGCTGCCCGTGGCAGCAGCCCCAAAGTGAGGTTTCGTACTCGATTCCCGGCACTGGCGAAATAAAGGCGTATCCCTCTTTCGGCCAGGTTCTGGTTCAGTTTGAGGAGCAGATCCGCGGCGGCCGGGGCGATTCGGCCGACTCTGTGCAGGTCGAGTATCAGGTGATCACAGCCCTCTGGTGGTTGTTCCACCGCGGCCGCCGCCCGGCGCAGAATCTGTTCGCCGGCCCGAAACTGCAGATCGCCCTGGATTTCCATTACGACCACACGGTGCCCGTGCTCGTCGAGTATTCGTCGCTCGGTCTCGCGTCGGACCACCTTGGACCGCACAGTGTCTGCCCGATAGGTTCTTGCGACTGCATCGGCTGAACGAATGGGGTCGAACACGTGCAGGCCGAAGCGTCTTGACAGTTCATCGCAGGTCTTGATGCCGCGCAGGCTGTTGCCACGTTCATCGAGCAGCGGCGAGAAGGTGCCGATTCCCATCTGGCCGGGAAGAGTCGCCACGATGCCGCCGCCCACACCGCTTTTCGCGGGCAGCCCAACACGAAATGCCCACTCTCCTGCGAAGTCGTACATCCCGCAGGATGCCATGATGGCCATTACGTACTTGACGTAGCGCGCATCCAGGGCGCGCTCTCCCGTGACCGGATTGACCCCGCCATTGGCGAGCGTCGCGGCCATGATCGCCAGGTCATCCGAGGTGACCAGCAATGAACATTGGCGGAAGTAGACCTCCAGATGTTCGTCGACACGTGCATCGACCATGCCGAAATTGAGCATCAGCCAAGTGATCGCACGATTGCGATGGCCGGTGGCGGACTCCGAGTTGAAAACGTTTTCATCCACCTCCAGCACCCGGCCCGTGTAACGCCGGAACATTTCCACGACACGGGCCATGCGCTCCTCGCTGCCGTGTCCCTTGATCAGCCCGGTGGTCGCGATTGCCCCGGCGTTCACCATGGGGTTGAAAGGGCGGTTGGTTCGCTCATCGAAGACGATTGCGTTGAAGGCGTCCCCTGAGGGTTCGACACCGACACGCGCCAGTACCTGCTCGAGCCCATGGTCCTCCAGTGCGAGGCCGTAGACGAACGCCTTGGAAATGCTCTGGATCGTGAACAGCGCTTTACTGTCGCCAACCGAGTATGGTTGTCCGTCGACGGTCATCAACGAGATGCCGAAGAGGCTCGGATCGACCTTGGTCAGTTCCGGAATGTAATCAGCGAGGGCGCCGCCGTTTTCGTTCCTGTAGGCCGAGTGGATTTCTTCCAGGCAGGCGGTGATGGCCGAGTGATCCCCGGGCGGGGTGTAGTCGTCCGTGGCGACCGTCTGTGGTGTCTGCATGCTGATTCTGCCTGGCTGCCTGTTCGCGAAGGTCGGAACAATGTTCCGCAACAAGCCGAATGAGCAATTAGGGTGCCAACCTAAGCAGGATGAGTTGCCCAACCCGCGCCGCGTTTCATGGTTGTCGGATACCATGTCACCGCCAAGTGGGGATCCTCGCCCTCAGAAAATGAAACACGTAGGGTGCCAATGAGCGCAGCGAATTGCGCCGCTCGAGGCCCGGGGGCCGGCTGGCGTGGGATCGGTGCGGTTCGGCTTCGCCTCACGGCACCCTACGCGGTTTCTTTCAAACGTACGGCCCAGTCCGCGGCCGGATGCGTCATGATGGTGCGCTGCTAGTGGTTGGCCCTGGCTGGTGCCCCTATTCGGTGCGTCTGGTTGCGCGACTGACGCAAGCGGGGCGCATCTGTAACGTCAGGATCGAAAGTGTCGTCTCGGTGCTTTCCGCATCGTTGATGCCCTGATCTCGCCCAGTCGGGCCACCCGAGTTCCGCGCGCACTACCCGCCCTCATGCTATCTCGATGGCAATCATGGACCGGTAGCGGCTTGCATTCGGAGCTGCAGGCACGGTGCTCGCCGCGTGTTCCCGGCGGTTCTGGCCCCGGGTGCAGGTGTCGGGCTATGCTCGCCCGTCAATCAGGAAAGATTCAACGGGAGCGAATGTAATGCGACGAGCGCTGGCGGCAACGGTACTCTTCATGGCGGGCACGGTGGTGTCGGCAGGTGATCTCAGCCCCGAGAGCCTGCTTGAGCAGGCGGCGGCGACGGTTCCGGATATCGACACCGAAGCGCTGCAGGAACTGATTGCCAGTGATCCGCGCCATGTGCTGATCGACGTGCGCACCCAGACCGAGGTCGGGCTGACGGGTGGCATGATCCGCTCGCACCGGACCGTGAACATGCCCCGTGGCTGGATCGAGTTCCATATCGACCGGGAGGCATTGGCTCCGGATACGCCGATCGTAGTCTATTGCGGACAGAATCTGCGCAGCCCGCCGGCGGCTCTTACGCTGCGGCAGATGGGTTACACCAACGTCTACAACTACCCTCAGGGCTTCTTCGAATGGCGCGATGCGGGCTTGCCGCTCTGGGTCGCGGACAAGGCGCCCGATTCCTTCCTGTACGACAGGCCGCGGAAGGTGACCGATGGCGTGTGGTCGGCGATCGGCGCGACGCAGCCGCACACCTACGAGAACTCCGGGCACAACAACAACCTGTCGTTCGTGGTCACGGGTGACGGCGTACTGGTGGTGAACGCCGGCGACAACTATCTGCTTGCGAAGTCGCTGCATGACGAAATCCGCAAGGTCACCGACCAGCCGGTGCGCTATGTAGTGCTGGAGAACGGTCAGGGGCACGCAATGCTGGGGATGACCTACTGGCAGGATCAGGGAGTTCCGGTGATCGCTCACGTCGATGCCGCGCGCGAGATCGAGAAGAACGGTCCGGCGCTACTGGCCCGACTGCAGCAGCGCAGCCGTGACAAGGCATTCCGGACTCGTCTGGGCACCCCCGACAAGGTCTTCACCGATCGGCTCGACCTCGAAATGGGCGGTGAAACGATCGAAGTCCTGAACCTCGGGCCGGCGCACAGCCCCGGTGATATCGTGGTGTGGCTCCCCGAGCGTAAGGTGGTGATTTCCGGTGACGTGGCGTTCCACGAGCGCATGCTGCCGGTGTTCGAGGACACCGACACCGCCGGCTGGATCGAGACCTGGGACCGGTTCGTGGACCTCGGTGCCGAATTCATCATTCCCGGGCACGGCGGCCCGGTCGACAACTACGATGCGCTTACGCGCTACACGCGTGACTACCTGGTCTACATGCGGCAGGAGATCGAGAAAATCCTGGACGCCGGGGGTGGTCTCAACGATGCGTATCAGATCGATCAGTCGGCGTATGCGCACCTTGATACCTTCCATGAGCTTTCACGCAGGAACGCCGCGCTGATCTTCCAGCAGATGGAGTTCGAGGCGCTGGGCTTCTAGCTTGTAAGAACCCGCGCAAGGGTGCCGTGAGGCGCAGCCGAACCGCGCCGATACCACGCCGCTGGGCCTACGGGCCTCGGGCGGTGCAATTCGCTGCGCTCATTGGCACCCTACGTTTCTGTGGTCTGGGGGTGGTTCCCGGCGATGAGAATCAGGCCAGCGGCCGCTGTTCATCGCATCGGGTGAGGCGGTCGTGCAGCTCGAGAAGCGGCCGTGCGGCGGCGGTTGGCTGGCCCCGTCCGATGGTTTCGAGATAACGGCAGGTGGCGTAGCGGAGCGAGGCGCTCTCGTATTCGCCAAGCCAGGACGCGAATCGCTCACGCAGTTCGTCATCCGAGCGTGGATGCTGTCCGGGCGGGAGTGTCATTCGGCAACGCCAGGGTTTTGGTGTCAGGCGTGCCCGGAAGCTTCGCTGCACCTGGCAGAGCCGGGCGAAGGCGGGGTCTGTGCCGGTGGTCTGCATCAGTTCCCGGGCCTCGCGGCCGGCAGGGTCGAACTCGCGATCGATCGCCATCGCCCGAAAGCCGGCAGCGGTGCGGTACACCCGGAACGTCGCACGCCCGTATTGCTGCAGTGTATCCCGCAATCGGTTGAGAACCTTTTCCTCGTGAACGGGGCCGCGGAAGCCGCGCAGGAGTCGCTGCATGAGGGTCGGGCGTGGCACGTCGATATCCAGAAACAGCAGCCGGTCCGTGTTGAGAACCTGGGCACCGTAGCCGTTGCGCGTCAGCATTGCGGTCACACCGGTTGCACCATCACGCTCGAACACCTGGAGAATCTCCTCGCGCAGCGGTCGGCTGCCGTAGGCGTAGCGATCGGGAAATGTCTCGGCCCGGCCGATTCGCAGGAGAACGCGCTGTAGCCTATCGGCGGCCAGTCGCCGTGCTCCAGACTCGGTTTCTCCCCAGCCCCAGACGGTAACGGGGAGCGTTCGGCCGTCGGGAAATCGGCTGTCCGCCGATTCCTTGATCCAGATGCGTGGAATTTCCATTGGCGTGTGACCTCCAGCATCGCGGGGCATGTCCCGGTGCGGGGTGGCTTGCTGCCAGGACTTGAGGAAAATATAGCAGCTTGAAGGCGCTATGAGACCCATTTTGTGGGCGATCGCGTGTCCGCGGAGCCTGCATCCGCTTTCCGGCTGAATCAATTCCCGGGCGATGACGTACACTGAGGCCCCTGGCCATTCTCGGGAGCGCCGCGCCGTTGTTCCACCTTTATCACCACCACGACATGGACCGTCTGGCGGCGCTGCTGGCGGTGCTGTTGCAACGGGATCGGCCGGCTTCGCCGCTGGCGCCCGAATGCGTGATCGTTCCGAACCAGGGGGTGGGGCGGTGGTTGCAAGCGCAGCTTGCGGAGAGCGAAGGCATAGCCGCGAATATCGCGTTTCCGTTGCCGGCGGGATTCATCTGGACCGACCTGCTGCGCGAACTGACCGGTGGTAACGACGAAGCCGATGATGCTCGCGAGTTCTTCCGCGACCGCATGGTCTGGCATCTTTTCCGCCTGCTGCCGGAGGTAGCCGGGCACGAGCCGGCGTTGCGCCGCTATCTGGCCGCGGATCCCCCCGACATCCAGCGCCTGCAGTTGGCCGAAAGGCTCGCGGATGTATTCGACCAGTACCAGGTGTTTCGCGG
>SLHN01000257.1 GCA_007136145.1 Thioalkalivibrio sp. | reverse complement strand
CAGCGCCTCGATGAACGCGACAGGAAGCGGACGGCCGGCAATCTGGAAGTTGTCGATCGCGCGTTGGGTCTGCGCGCCCCAGGGGGCTTCGGCGGGGATCTCCACGGGACCCATGCTGTCCTGCTCGGTTCGTTGTGCGGGTTTCGTCACGGGTCTGCTCCGGCCGGGGACTGAGCCTGTATTATACTGCCGCACACGAAAGCCAAGGTCCGTATGATGTCCATGCCGCTGTCTCCCCTTACCGCCGTCAGTCCGGTCGATGGCCGTTATGCCCGCCACACCGAGGCCCTGCGCCCGCATTTCAGTGAACAGGCCCTGATGCGGGCCCGGGTGCGGGTGGAGATCGCCCGGTTGAAGGCACTCGCCAACGAGTCCGCGATCACCGAGGTGCCGCCACTTTCGGCCGACGCCGAGATTTTTCTCGACCGTATCGCCACGGAATTCGACACGGCCGCCGCCGAGCGGGTGAAGGCCATCGAGGCGACGACCAACCACGACGTCAAGGCCATCGAGTATTTCATCAAGCAACGCATGACCGAACACCCTGCCCTTTCGGCACAAATCGAATTCGTGCATTTCGCCTGCACCTCCGAGGACATCAACAACCTCGCCTACGCATTGATGGTGAAGGATGCGCGCGATACCGTGTTGCTTCCCGCGGCGAGGGATCTGATTGCCCCGCTCGCGGTATTTGCCCGCGGTCTTGGCGGGCAGCCGATGCTGGCACGCACCCATGGGCAACCCGCCTCGCCAACGACGCTGGGCAAGGAACTCGCGAACGTCGTCGCGCGCCTGCGCCGGCAGATCGAACAACTCGAAACCGCGGCGGTGCTGGGCAAGATCAACGGAGCGGTCGGCAATTTCAATGCCCATGTGATCACTTACCCGGAGGTCGACTGGCCGGCATTGTCGGCGGGCATGATCGAAAGCCTGGGTTTGGAGCCAAACCCGTACACCACGCAGATCGAGCCGCACGATTATCTTGCGGAACTGTTTCATGCCTTGATGCGTTTCAACACGGTGTTGATTGATATCAGTCGCGACATCTGGGGCTACATCTCCACCGGCTATTTCCGGCAGAAGGTCGTTTCCGGCGAGGTCGGGTCCTCGACCATGCCGCACAAGGTCAACCCGATCGATTTCGAAAACGCCGAAGGCAATCTCGGTCTGGCCAATGCGCTACTCGATCACCTTGCGGGGAAACTTCCGATCTCGCGATTCCAGCGCGACCTGACCGATTCCACCGTGTTGCGCAACATCGGTGTCGGCTTTGCCTGGTCTCTGATCGCCTATCGCTCGTTCATCCGCGGCCTCGGGAAACTGGAGGCGGATCCCCTGCGCATGCAGGCGGATCTGGACGCGAACTGGGAAGTGCTGGCCGAGGCGGTACAGACCGTAATGCGCAGATACGGCGTCGAGGCTCCCTACGAGAAACTGAAGGAGTTGACCCGGGGCCAACGCGTGTCCGCCGAGGGGATGCAGGCGTTCATCGAAAAACTCGATATTCCGGAAGAGGCCCGCGTGCGTCTCCGCGAACTGACGCCAGGGCGGTATATCGGCCTCGCGTCGGAACTGACCAACCAACTGCCCGAAGCCTGAAATCGCACGGT
This sequence comes from Thioalkalivibrio sp., assembly GCA_007136145.1. GTDB lineage: Bacteria > Pseudomonadota > Gammaproteobacteria > Ectothiorhodospirales > Ectothiorhodospiraceae > Thioalkalivibrio. The sequence continues at coordinate 4,563 of SLHN01000257.1, read as the reverse complement.
GCCGAAATCCGCGGACACTCTCCTTGGCGGTCTGACGACGGCCGAGTTTCTGCGCGACTACTGGCAACGGCGGCCGCTGGTGGTGCGTGGGGCTGTACCCGGCTTCGTCAACCCCATACCCGCCAATGAACTGGCAGGCATGGCCTGCGACCCGGAAGTGCGCTCGCGTCTCATTCTCGGCCATCCAGATCGCAGGGACTGGAAGGTAGAATACGGCCCCTTCGCGCCGGAGCGATTCGGGCAACTACCCAAATCCGCCTGGACGCTTCTCGTTTCCGAGGTGGAACAATACTGGGAGGACGGCCCGGACTGGCTACAACGGTTCGACTTCATCCCACGCTGGCGCCGCGACGATCTGATGGTTTCCTACGCCGCACGCGAGGGGTCGGTTGGGCCGCATATCGATGCCTATGACGTCTTTCTGTTTCAGGCTCAGGGGCAACGGCGCTGGCAGATTCAGCAACCATCACCAAAATCGGCGATCTGCCTTCCCGCACTGCCGCTCGCCATCCTGCGCAGCTTCGAGCCCACTTCGGAGTGGGTACTGCGCCCCGGGGACATGCTGTACCTGCCTCCCGGAATCCCGCATCTGGGCATGGCACTCAGTGACGGTTGCATGACCTGGTCGATCGGCTTCCGGGCGCCAGCCTGGCGGGACCTGCTCGCCGGCCTGCTGGAAAGCCGCCTCGCGGTAACCGGCCCCGAACTCTTTGCCGACTCAGGCCGCAGCCCGGTGGCAAGCGCGCATGAACTGTGCAGCGAGGATCTCGCGGCGTTGCGAGAAGGGCTACTGAGCCGGCTCGGGACGGACAAAGGCGAACTCAACCGATTCCTTGGCGAATTTCTGACCCAACCGTCGGACCGGGAAAACGCACCGGACGATGCCGCGACCCACGTGGACGCGGATCTACCCTATCGGTTCGATCCGGTGCTACGCCGGTTCTGGAGCGAAAAAGACGATGGCAAAATGATCTTTCTTGCCGGTCATTCCATCTTCGCCCGCGGCCTGAGCAGAGACGATGCCGAGAATTTCTGTACGCTGCCAATGATCATTCCCACGGAGTGGAGCCCGCAACTTCCGAACCTGATGCCGATTCTGGAAAACTTGCTGGCCGACGGCTGGATCGAGCCGGATGTCTGAGCAGTGAGGCCAGGAGCCTGCCGGCGAACGATTGTGTCTTGACCAGCTACCGCATGCGGGGTAATTTTGCGGGTTCGCCACGGAGCCGTTTGCCATTCGCTCGCTTGCCTTTCGATCGAACTGGGTCGGGCGATGGGGTCCAAATCGGTGCGTGTCATTGGTCAGCCCGCACCAGACCGATGCGTAGCGGGCGTGCGCAGGCCTTGGTTTCGCCCCATCGCCCATCCAAGAAATGGCACGATTGCTGCCTCTTGAATAAGCTCGCAGGTTCGTAAGCGAAGCGCCGGTAAATCGGGCCAGCACATCAGCAAATGGCTACGCGGGATCAACGGCGGCCGGGCCGGCAGCTTCCGGTTCGTCCCGTATCAACCAGGTACCAACGAGGTTCAACGATGAGCATTCGCGCCTTACCCCCCGCGCAGGGGATGTACGACCCTGCCCTCGAGCGAGATTCCTGCGGCGTCGGGTTCGTTTGCCATATTCGCAACGAGAAGAGCCACCGTATCGTTTCCCAGGGCCTGGAGATCCTCGAACGCCTGCATCACCGTGGCGCCGTCGGCGCTGATCCGAAGGCCGGAGACGGCGCCGGCATTCTGGTGCAGATCCCCGACGCCTTCCTGCGCGCAGAGGTCGATTTCGCGCTTCCCGAGCCTGGCAAGTATGGCGTGGGAATGGTGTTTCTCCCGCGCGAGGACGCTCCGCGGGCGGACATGGAAGCGATCGTCAACCGCCATATCGAGGCAGGCGGACAAACCGTTCTTGGCTGGCGCGATGTTCCCGTGGACAACTCCGACCTTGGCGAGACCGTGCGTCCGAGCGAACCGGTGGTGCGCCAGGTGTTCGTCGGCTGCGCTCCCGATTGCCCCGATCAGGACAACTTCGAGCGCAAGCTGTTCGTGATACGCAAACGCATGGACAACGAAATCCGTGCTGCCGGTTACGAGAAGACCGCCTATTACGTCACCTCGATGTCGTCTCGCACGCTGAACTACAAGGGAATGCTGCTGGCCTATCAGGTGGGTAACTATTATCTCGACCTGCGCGACGAGCGTTTCACCAGCGCACTGGCGCTGGTTCATCAACGCTTTTCGACCAATACCTTCCCCACCTGGGATCTGGCGCAGCCATTCCGGATGATCTGCCATAACGGCGAAATCAATACCCTGCGCGGCAACGTGAACTGGATGGCCGCGCGTCGGCACACGATGCAATCGGAAGTCCTCGGCGACGATCTGGAAACGATCTGGCCGCTCATTCCCGAGGGCCAGTCGGATTCGGCCTGCTTCGACAATGCGCTGGAACTGCTGGTGATGGGTGGCTACTCGCTTGCCCACGCGATGATGATCCTGATTCCGGAAGCCTGGTCGGGTAACCGGCTGATGGATGACGAGCGGCGGGCCTTCTACGAATACCACATGGCGCTGATGGAGCCCTGGGATGGCCCAGCTGCCGTGGCCTTCACCGACGGGCGGCAGATCGGCGCGACCCTGGACCGGAATGGCTTGCGTCCCGCGCGCTACCTGGTAACCAACGACGACATGGTGGTGATGGCCTCGGAGATGGGGGTATTGGACATCGCCGAGGAGCGGATCATCAAGAAGTGGCGCCTGCAGCCGGGCCGAATGCTGCTGATCGATCTCGAAGAAGGGCGCATCATCGACGACACCGAGGTCAAGTCCAAACTGGCCGCGGCAAAGCCGTACGGCGAATGGCTCAAAAAGACGCAGATTCGGCTCGAGGAGCTGCCCACCGGAGTGGGTCCGATGGCTCCCGACGATGCCACGTTGCTCGACCTGCAGCAGGCCTTCGGGTATAGCCAGGAAGACCTGAAGTTCTTGCTGACACCGATGGTGGTCACCGGTCAGGAAGCAATCGGCTCGATGGGTGCCGACAACCCGCCGTCAGTCCTGTCCAGCCGGCCGAAACACCTCTCGACCTATTTCAAGCAGAACTTTGCTCAGGTCACCAATCCGCCGATCGATCCGATCCGCGAGGAACTGGTGATGTCGTTGGTCTGCATCATTGGTCCGCGTCCCAACCTGCTCGGAATCAACGACGCCGGCAAGCACTGGAGGCTGGAGACGTCACAACCAGTGCTCAGCAACCAGGATCTCGAGCGAATCCGGCATATCGAGTTCAACTCGGGTGGCGCTTTCCGCACCCGGACGCTGCACACGGCCTACCCTGCCCCCGAGGGTGCCGATGGAATGGAACCGGCGCTGGAGCGCCTTTGCAAGGAAGCTGAAAAGGCCGTGCTCGACGGCTACAACATCCTGATCCTTTCCGATCGCAACATCGACCGCGATCACATTCCGATTCCGATGCTGCTGGCAACTTCCGCGGTACATCATCACCTGATTCATACCGGCCTGCGCACCAGTTCCGGAATCGTCCTCGAAACCGGTGCGGCGCTGGAGGTGCATCATTTCGCGACGCTGTCCGGTTATGGCGCGGAGGCGATCAACCCCTACCTCGCCTTCGACACGATCCAATCGATGCTGCCGCGTTTCCCGGAACGACTCACCTTCGAGGAAGCCCAGAAGCGCTATATCAAGGCCGTCGGCAAGGGCCTGCTGAAGGTGATGTCGAAGATGGGGATCTCGACGCTGGAGTCGTACTGCGGCGCCCAGATCTTCGATGCCGTGGGCCTGAAGAACAGCTTTCTGCAGAAGTACTTCACCGGCACACACAGTCAAGTCGAAGGGATCGGTCTGGCTGAAGTCGCACGCGAGGCGGTTCGCTGGCACTCGCTCGCCTTCGGCGCGGAGCACATCTACCGCAAGCAACTCGACGTCGGCGGGGACTACGCCTACCGCCTGCGCGGCGAGGATCACGTGTGGACCCCGGAAACGATTTCCAAACTCCAGCACGCGACCCGCTCGAACGACCCCAAGACCTATGCCGAGTTTTCGCGATTGGTCAACGAGCAGAACGAGCGTCTGCTGACCTTCCGCGGGCTGATGGATTTCCGGTTCGCCGAGAACCCGATTCCGATCGACGAGGTGGAACCTGCCGCCGAGATCGTGAAACGCTTTGCCACCGGGGCCATGTCCTTTGGCTCGATTTCTCACGAGGCCCATTCGACACTGGCCCGCGCGATGAACGCCATTGGCGGCAAGTCCAACACCGGCGAGGGAGGCGAAGAGGCGGAACGATTCCTGCCGCTGGCCGACGGCTCCAGCAATCCGGCGCGCTCGGCAATCAAGCAGGTCGCATCAGGCCGCTTTGGCGTGACGGCCGAGTACCTGGTCAACGCCGACGACATTCAGATCAAGATCGCGCAGGGCGCCAAGCCCGGCGAAGGCGGCCAGTTGCCCGGACACAAGGTGAGCGCGCAGATCGCCCGGGTTCGCCACTCCACGCCCGGTGTCGGACTCATCTCGCCTCCTCCGCACCACGATATCTACTCGATCGAGGATCTG
>SLHN01000108.1 GCA_007136145.1 Thioalkalivibrio sp. | reverse complement strand
TGTTCCAGAGCTTCGGCGCCGATCTACCGGTATTCACGCAGTTCGTCATCAACCTCTCGGATCTGTTCCAGACCTACTGGTACGTCATCTTCGGCGGCATCGTTGCTACCGTCGTGGCCTTCGTGGCGGTCCACCGACGATCACCGAAGTTCAGACGCTTCCTCGACCGCGTGCTGCTGAAGCTGCCCATTGTCGGTCCGATCCTGGACAAGGCCGCCACCGCCCGCTTTGGTCGCACGCTGTCAACCATGTTCGCGGCCGGCGTCCCCCTCGTCGATGCCCTGCGTTCGGTGGCCGGTGCTACCGGCAACGTCATCTACAGCGACGCCACCGAGCGGATGCGCGAGGAAACGGCGGCTGGCGCACAACTTCAGTGGTCAATGCGGAACACCGGGGTATTCCCGAACATGGTCGTTCAGATGGTCGCGATCGGCGAGGAGTCCGGGTCCCTCGACGCGATGCTGGGCAAGGTCGCGGGCTTTTACGAGGAAGAGGTGGACAACGCCGTCGACAGTCTCTCCAGCCTGCTCGAACCCCTGATCATGGTGGTTCTGGGTGTTCTGATTGGCGGCCTCGTGATCGCCATGTACCTGCCCATCTTCATGCTTGGCCAGGTAATCTAGTGGCATCTCCACTCGAGCCAACCCAAGCGCGGTCACCGGCGATGTCGGGATGATTCCTTGGCCGGAAGCCGCGAGCGGCTGGATCATCCCTTCAGCCATTCTGTTCGGGTTGTTGGTCGGCAGCTTCGTGAATGTCGTCATCCATCGCCTGCCCATCATGATGCAACGTGAATGGGAACAGGAGGCCCGGGCGGTGCTTGACCTTCCCCCCGCCACCGAGCAGCGCGACCGTTATGACCTCTGGTGGCCGCGCTCCCAATGCCCAGCCTGCGACCGGCCGATCAAGGCACACGAAAACATTCCGGTCCTCAGCTTCATTCTCCTGCGTGGCCGCTGCCCGGGATGTGCCACCCGCATCTCCTGGCAATACCCCGCGGTGGAGTTGCTCACGGCGTTTCTGTTCGCGATCACCGTCTGGCATTTCGGTCCGACCCCAGCCGGCCTGGCAGCCCTGCTGTTCACGGCCATGCTGATCGCCGCTGCCGGCATCGATGCACGCACCACTTTGCTACCGGACCAACTCACCCTGCCCCTGCTCTGGTTTGGTCTCGCATGCAACTACTTCGGTCTTTTCACCGACCTCGAATCCGCGGTGCTGGGAGCCATTGCCGGTTACCTCAGCCTGTGGGCGATTTACCATGGCTACAGACTGCTCACGGGCAAGGAAGGCATGGGCTTTGGTGATTTCAAGCTGCTGGCCGCGCTGGGGGCCTGGCTGGGGTGGCAGGCATTGCCTGCGATTCTGCTGCTCGCATCACTGGTCGGCGCGTTGGTAGGTATCAGCCTCATCCTGCTGCGCGGACGCGACCGTAACATCCCGATTCCCTTCGGGCCGTTTCTGGCGGCGGCTGGCTGGATGGCGCTGATCTGGGGCGCTTTCCTGCAGAGCTTCTATCTGGTGTGAATTCATGACACCCGAAGCCAGGGAAAATGCCGATCCGACTCGTGATCACGAGGAGCGGCATGCCGGGGGCATTTTGCACCTCGTGTGGCATCGTGATCTCAATCAGCGAGAGCTCCCGCTGAGCATACGCGCCGGGTGCAAATGACCACTGCGAATCGCACCGCACCAGGTCCGGAGACCCCTGGCTCGGGTTCGGCATGGAGTCGGCGCGATTCGGCTTCGCGTCTCGGCGCCCGACGGACAGGGTTTCCAAGCTAGCCGTGCTTCGGGTCGGCCTTACCGGGGGAATCGGCAGCGGCAAGAGTCGTGTCGCCGGCCTATTCGCAGATCTCGGTGCTCCGGTCATCGACGCCGATCAACTCTCAAGACAGATAATGGCTGCCGACTCGCCGCTGCTGGTCGAAGTTTTCGACCTCTTTGGACACGATCTGCGCCGGGAGGACGGGAGCCTGGATCGCGCCCGACTGCGCGAGCGTGTATTTGCCGACCCAACGGCGCGCGCGCGCCTGGAGGCGCTGACACACCCGGCGATTCGCAAAGCAATGGACAACAGGATCGCCGAACTGCCAAAGGACACCGCATACGTCGTACTCGTGATCCCCTTGCTGGTCGAAGCAGGCTGGTGTGACCAGGTCGACACGATCATCGTGGTCGATTGCCCCGCGCCTGTGCGGATCGAGCGGATCATGGCGCGCGACCGAATCGACGCCGATACCGCGCGTTCGATGGTCGCGAGTCAGGCGCCGCGGCAAGCCCGTCTGCAGGTGGCGAACGATGTAATCGATAATGGACCGTCCTCGACTCCGCGCAAACTGGCGGAACGGGTGCGAATGTTGCACGAGCGTTATGCCGGTGCGGGCGCTTCGGTTCGCTGAGACCACCCCATCCCTACTACCTTGGCGGACCACGGCTTCGCCGGCCTCGCTGACACGAGTGGAAATGCACCATGGAGATGCCTGATACTAGAAGTCTCCGGGTCCTGGCTGCCCACGGTAAGCCACACGGCGGGGCGCGGCTCGTTCGTCAGGATTCCGAAGCGCATGGTGTAACAGGCAACGAGAAAACTCGGGAATGCGAGCCTCCCTGCCGACCAGCACAGCTGGACCAGCCCCGGTCTGCCACATTGCCAGGCCTCAACCCGCCGGACTTCATACCTTGACCGAGTCGACGCTTACATTTGAACAACCGCTGCAAGAGCGTGTGCGTTTGCTACTGCGTCTTGAAGCCCTGGTTGAACGCTTCCGGAACTCCCGAGTGTCTGCTCGCGATTTCGACCATCACCATGCCCTTGCGGTCCTGGTGGATATCTATGCCCTGGCGGGCCGCGTCGACGTCAAGCGGGAGCTCATGGGCGAGATCGAACGTCAGGTGGCGAATCTGAACCGACTGGCCTCGCAACCAGGCGTCGATCAAGAACGGCTCACACTTACCATGCAAGGGCAGCGACGGCTTCTCGGTCGTCTCGAGGACCAGATAGGCGGGCTCGACCAACGTGTGAAAGGTGACGAGTTCTTCACCAGCGTGCGCCAGCGTACAACACTTCCGGGTGGCGCTTGTGACTTCGACCTCCCCATCTACCACTACTGGCTTTCACAGCCGGCCGCCGTCCGCGAGGAACTCCTGCTGGAGTGGTTCGAACCCTTGGCCACTGTGGCCGAGGCGATCACCCAGGTACTGACGTTCATCCGCGCAGCCGGCGCGCCACGCCCTGCACTTGCACACGATGGCTATTATGAACAGGGCTTGGACACCAACTATGCCTGGCAGATGCTGCGCATTACCGTCGGCAGCGAGGAACAATGCTATCCGGAAGTAAGCGCGGGGAGACAGCGCTTCACCGTGCGCTTTCTCGATCCGGTCGATTTTCACAACCGGCCGCGACCCGTCGCCCGGGATGTACCGTTCCAGTTAAGCTGTTGCGCGATCTGAACCACCGCGCAGACCTTCACTCCAGCAAGCCGCGAATGGCCGCAATACCCTGAGCACCCGTCTCCTGAACCGCCCGAAGGTCGTGCGAAGTCAGACCGCCGAGAGCGTACACCGGACATGAGGCCCCCGCGCGCAGGCCGGCGAACCCCTGCAGACCCAACGGGCGCACACCCGGATGGGTTAGTGTTGGCTTGACCGGCCCCGCCACGACGAAATCCACCGGCAGCGCCATCGCCCGCTCCAGACCGCGCCGATCATGTATCGACGCCGCAAGCCACCCCGGGCAGTAAGGACGTTCGGACAGTGACATCAAGCGCCGTTCGGTAAGGTGCCATCCAGCGGGTGGCAGACTATCCAACCAGTCCCGAGGCGCGTTGACCAAGGTTGCCACCCCGTGGCGCGTGGCAGAATCCATCAGGGCAACGGCATATTCAAGGAAGGCCGATCTTTTCAGGCCCGGGGCTCGTATCTGCAGTAGACCGATGCCCCCCCGCGCCAACCGCCGCTCGACCCGTTCGACCTCGGAATCGATTGCCCGGACACCAGTTGGCTCAGGCGAAATGAGATAGAAATCAGGCAGCCGGGCCGCATTCACGATAGCCCGGCTGGCTGCGGGAAATCCAGCCGCATCAAGGAGGCCCGGATCGACCCAATCCAGCACCTGACCTTCGCGGGCTTCGACCTCACCCTTCCAGGCGTGGACCCGGTAGACGCGCAGCAGAACCGAACGGTCGGGATAATCGTGGGCAATCGTCAGAATTTCAAACCCAGCAAGCACGTCGATGCCCAGTTCTTCACGCAACTCCCGAACCAAGGCGTCGTGCGCACCTTCGCCGGCAGCGCATTTGCCGCCCGGAAACTCCTGGAGGTTAGGCAGATGCCCGTCCGCACTCCGGCGACCAACAAGAACGCGGCCAGCGCCATCCCGAAGCAGGCCTACAGCCACTACCACGCGTGAATCAGGAGCGGTAATCGGCGTTGATCCGAACGTAATCGTAGGAAAAATCACAAGTGTATTTGCGGTACTCCGCACTGCCTCGCGCGAGATCGACCACGATGTCGAGCTCGTCGGCAGCGAAGGCTTTCTGGCCATCTGCTTCGGCGTAGCCGGGAGCCCGGCCTCCAAACGACACGATCTCGACTCCATTCACGGCGATACCCACGCGGTCAATCATAAAATCGACCACTCCCGCGCGCCCCACCGCGGCGAGGATGCGACCCCAGTTCGGATCGGAAGCGAACAGCGCCGTCTTGACCAGGGGCGACAGAGCCACCACCTCGGCAACTCGACGCGCTTCGGAGCGGTCTCTTCCGCCACGAACGGTCACCCGGACAAACTTGGTTGCTCCTTCGCCATCACGAACGATCGCCTCTGCCAGCTCCAGACACAGAGAATCCAGAGCCTCGCCGAAGACTCCGCAGTCCTCGGGTGAGGTCACTTCAACTCCACTGGCGCCACTGGCGATGCCCACGAGTGCATCGTTGGTCGAGGTATCGCCATCGACCGTGATCGCGTTAAAACTGTCGTCCGCGGCCTGGTCCAGAAACCGGTGTAATTGTCCAGACCCGATCCGCGCATCAGTCGCGACAAATGCGAGCATCGTCGCCATGTCCGGATGTATCATGCCGGAGCCTTTGGCGATACCCGTCAGAGTCACCGTGCCGGTCGACAGTCGGGCGACACGACTCGCACCCTTTAGGATGGTATCCGTCGTCATGATCGCCCTGGCAGCGTCCATCCAGGCATCTTCAGTCAGCGCCGCGGCCAGCACGGGAAGAACCGCAGCCATTCGTTCTACCGGTAGCGGCTCACCGATCACCCCAGTGGAAAACGGCAACACGGCCTGCCCGGGCGCGCCAAACACACGCCCCAGGGTCGCGCAGACCGAACGGGCGGCTGCCACCCCGGCCCGACCAGTGCCTGCGTTGGCATTGCCCGCATTGATCAGCAGCCACCGGGCGGAACCAGAAGCCAGGTGCTCGCGGGCAACCTGCACCGGTGCGGCACAGAATGCATTAGTGGTGAACAGGGCGGCGATCGCCGCATCCGGACCTGCGTCGATCAGAACCAGGTCGTCACGATCAAGGTAGCGGATTCCCGCGGCGCAGGTCGCCAATCGTACGCCTGGAACGGACTGCAGGGCTGTCGGCGCTCGGAGTCCTACCGCCACGGGAAATTCTCCACGCATGTGGCGACCAGAGAATGGTCCCCGGTCCATCGCATACCGGTAACCAACCACGGCCTTCCCGCTGCGGGGTTTACGACCGCACGAAAGGAAACGAACGGGATGTCGAACATCAACGGATCATTCAGTCCAGCCGGCCAGCCATCCCGATTCATCAAACTCCAACCTCAACCATGTCCCCCCGTGCTGGGTCTCCCAGGTCCAGACCTCCCTCGTTCCCCTTTCGGTGACGTATTCCCGCTTTACCGTCGGCTCGTAGACCGCCACGCGGTGCGCCGCAAGCGCATCTTCCTTGCTCATGCCAAGCTCGAGCTCTCCAGCCAGTATCGCTTGCCTGAAGCTCTCGGGAAGATCCGGATTCTCATAAACATAGCGGTCCCTGACGTACTGCGGATGCTGGTTCGGATAATGCGCGTAGTTGCTGTACCCAATGCCCGTGATCGGGCTGATGTCCGTTTGTACGGTTGAGCACGCGGAAACCAGAAAAGCCGAAACAATGGCGAACACTATCACTTTCATATCTCTACCCCTAAAGTCGGTGTATTTCCCGCAATGAGATTCAATTCAACTTGCCGTGGCAATGCTTGTATTTCTTT
>SLHN01000027.1 GCA_007136145.1 Thioalkalivibrio sp. | reverse complement strand
TCGTCAGGCGTATCAACGCCTTCAACACCACAGTGGACGGGGGCTGCCCCCCCTGCAGTACCGTCCCCGGTAAAGGCAGGGCAGGAGGCGAGCCCTTTCGCCGATCGGGCACAGACAAGCTGCCCCTATTCGTCGACCCCGCCGGCGCCGTATCGGCAAGACGGCTGGCATCCTACGCGTTGCATGGCTCGGCCAATCACACCGACTGAATCATTTGGACGGCGGCACCAACCGTTCTGTTCCCCCGAGGTAGGGCCGCAGGCGCTCGGGAATCACGATACTGCCGTCGGCCTGCTGGCCATTTTCGAGTACCGCAACCAAGGTGCGACCGACGGCCAGGCCGGAACCGTTCAGTGTGTGCACCAACTCCGGCTTGGCTCCAGCCTCGGAGCGATACCGTGCCTGCATTCGCCGGGCCTGGAAATCCCCGAAGCTGGAACACGACGAGATTTCGCGATACGCCTGCTGCCCCGGCAGCCAGACCTCGATGTCGTAGGTGCGAGCAGCGGCGAACCCCATGTCGCCCGTGCTCAGCAGCATCACGCGATAGGGCAGATCCAGCGCCTGCAGTACCGCCTCCGCATCCACGAGCAATGCCTCCAGGGCCGCACTGGAATCCTGCGGCCGCACGATCTGCACCAGTTCCACCTTTTCGAACTGGTGCTGGCGGATCAGGCCCCGGACGTCGCGCCCGTAACTGCCCGCCTCGGAGCGGAAGCATGGAGTGTGGGCCACCATTTTCAGCGGCAGATCAGTACCATCGACGATCTGCTGCGCCATCAGATTGGTGACCGGAACCTCCGCCGTGGGAATCAGCCGAAACCCCTGCTCGCCATGCACCGAAAACAGGTCCGCATCGAACTTCGGCAACTGGCCGGTACCGAGCAGCGCGTTCGCGTTCACCAGATAGGGAACGTAAACCTCCTGATACCCGTGTTCGCGCGTATGCAGATCGAGCATGAACTGGATCAGTGCACGATGGAGCCGCGCCATCTCTCCCCGCATCACCACGAAGCGCGAACCCGACATGCGGGCTGCAGCCTCGAAATCCAGCCAGCCACCGGGGTTGCCCAGATCCACATGGTCCCGCGGCTCGAACGAAGTCGGTTGCGGTTCGCCCACACGCCGCACCTCGACATTCGCGGACTCGTCGGCGCCTTCCGGCACCCCGGAATCAGGCAGGTTCGGCACCTGAAGCAGCAGATCCTCCAGTTCGGTCTGCAGTTCCTGGAGTTCCTGTTCGCATTGTTTCAACTCGGCGCCAAGTTCGCCGACTGCCGCTTTCAGAGGCTCGATGTCCTCACCCCGGGCCTTGGCCTGCCCGATGGTCCGAGAACGGGTGTTGCGCTCATTCTGCAGGTCCTGGGTGCGCACCTGCAGCGCCTTGCGCCGGGCCTCCAGGTCAAGAAAACGTTCCCGCTCGAAGGCAAAGCCGCGCCGTGCAAGCGCCGTTACAGTCGAGTCGAGATCCTGCCGCAGAATACGGATATCTAGCATGAACAAAACCGGATTATGGTGTGAGACCGTGAAGTCTAAGGTCGGGCCTGACAAAGGTCCATGGTGCAAGCGAGGACGCCAATACCGTCCGTGCGGAGCATACCGACACGCGCAGGCTTTCACTGGGCAGCAAACAACGGATACGACCATGCCGCCCGTGGGACTTCGCGCGGGCGGGTCCGGTCTGCTATCTTCAGCGCTTAGCTAAGTCACCACGGATTTCCCATGAGCGATCAACCGGCTTCCGAACCCGACCTGTCCAAGGAACAACGCATCCTCTCGATTGTGAAAAAGGTGCTGACCGATGTCGCCAGGGACACCCACGCTCCGCCCGGTACACGGCATCCGCTGACCGAAAACACCATCACTGGCATTCGCGAATGCCTGAATCTGATCGTCGCACGAGAGCAGGAACTCGCGGAAGCCCTCGGGCAGGAGATGAACCTGCGTCCAAGATATGCGGATGAGCCACGCAAACAGGACACCGTGGTGCCGATCAATATCGATGGGCTGCGTCGGAAACCAAAGCCGCAAAATCATTGAAGTTCACAGAGGGGCCCCGAGAGCGCATCCTTGGATCTTCCTCACAGGCCTGCCTCGGCATTTTTCCGCGATCAATCAGGCAAGGGCACCTGCGGATCATCAATCGCCGTGAACGTTCGCACGCCGTTACCAGGAACAGGATGAGGTGACAATCCGCACGACCTTGCGTCCCTCGCGACTGATCTCCCTCGCTACGAACGCAATAACGAAAGCCCTTTTTCAGCATTTCCATGGTGGCTGCCCTGTGGCTCTGTTCAGCATCATTCCGGTAGGTCGCTTGTGAGCCAGGACGCGAAGCGCGCGCTCAAGAGAAAGCTTGAAAAACCGCCCAGCGGCGACTCATGGCAACTGTACCGGCGCGTGCTCGAGTACGTGCGCCCGCATTGGCGGCTGGGGTTGCTTGCGATAGGTTTCATGATCGTGGCCGCGGCCGCGCAGGCAGCATTCGCCTGGATCGTGCAGCCTCTGGTAGACGGCACCTTCATCGAGCGCGACCCGGCTGCCAGGCGCTGGGTTCCGCTGGGTCTGATCGTGATCTTTCTGTTTCATGGTCTGACGATGTTCGCCTCGGACTACAGCGTGGCTCTGGTGGGGAAGAAGGTGGTGCGCGAGATGCGGCAGGCCACCTTCGAAAAATACCTGCGGCTGCCGATGAGCTACTTTTCCCTTGCCTCACCGGGAATGCTGCTGGCGAAGCTGACCTACAACGTCAACGCGGTCGCGAGTGCGGCCTCCCAAGCCGTCGTGACACTGGTGCGCGACACCTTCACCATTCTCTTCCTGGTCGGTTACATGGTGTTCCTCAGTCCCTGGTTGACCCTCCTTGCACTGTCCTTGGGTCCCGCGGTCTTCGGGCTGATTACACTCGCCAACCGTCGCTTCCGGAAAACCGCGCGACGGGTTCAGAATTCGGTCGGGCAATTCGCGCAGATTGCCGAGGACAGCATCCGGGCGCATGCCGAAATCAAGATCTTCGGTGCCGCGGATCTCGAGGCCAGGCGCTTCTACAGGATCAACGAGCGCAACCGGAAGCAGGAAATGAAGTACGTGGCCATCAAGGCGATCAGCCAGCCGATGGTGCAATTCCTCGCTGTAATCGCGCTCGCAGCGGTCCTGTTCCTGGCCACATCGGATCGCATCATGCAGCACATGACACCCGGCGGCATGCTGTCATTCATCACCGCCATGCTGCTGCTGATGCCATCGCTGAAGCGGATCGTCAGCGTCAATTCCCAGATCCAGAAGGCCCTGGCAGCAAGCGAGAGCGTCTTCGAAATCCTGGACACTCCTTCCGAACGCGACCAAGGGCGGCTGCCATTACCAAGGGCCAAGGGCGAGATCCGCTTCGAGAACGTCACTTTCGGCTACGATCCCGACGAGCCAGTGCTCAGGAATATCAACCTGGAAATTCACCCGGGTCAGAGCCTGGCCCTGGTCGGGCGCTCGGGCAGCGGCAAGAGTACTATGGCGAAACTCCTGCCGCGATTCTACGACCCCCAGCACGGCCGCATCCTGCTTGACGGACATTCCATCGACGAGTACAGCCTGGACGATCTGCGCGCACAGATCGCGCTGGTGAGCCAGGATGTCGTGCTGTTCAACGATACCCTTGGCAACAACATCGCCTACGGCGCATCCGACCCTCCCTCGTGGGCAGCACTCGAACAGGCGGCGCGCGACGCAAACGCGATGGATTTCGTGGACCGTCTGCCTCTCGGCTTCGACACTGTCATCGGCGAAAATGGCGTCATGCTCTCCGGCGGCCAGCGTCAGCGAGTTGCGATCGCTCGCGCGCTGATCAAGAATGCGCCCTTGCTGATCCTGGATGAAGCGACATCCGCACTGGATTCCGAGTCCGAACGCCAGATCCAGGACGCGCTTGAACGGCTGATGCGGGGCCGTACCACACTCGTCATCGCGCACAGGCTATCGACCATCGAAAACGCGGATGTGATCGCCGTGGTGGATCAGGGTGTGATCGCCGAACGCGGCACCCACGGCGAATTGCTGGCGAAAGGTGGCCTATACGCTGACCTTTACGCGCTGCAGGTCAAACAGGAACACGGGCTAGCGCAGGATGATCATGACGCCGATCGGCTCGTGGAATGATGGGCTTCCCCCACCAGGGGGGCGTAACCGTGGCCGCCTAAAGTACGTTACCACCGCTTGGCGAGACGACAACGAATGAGCAGTCACGCCGTGGGGAATT
The DNA here is from genome assembly GCA_007136145.1 of Thioalkalivibrio sp. Taxonomy (GTDB): domain Bacteria; phylum Pseudomonadota; class Gammaproteobacteria; order Ectothiorhodospirales; family Ectothiorhodospiraceae; genus Thioalkalivibrio. The sequence continues at coordinate 2,066 of SLHN01000027.1, read as the reverse complement.
ACGCTTCGTCGTCTACAGCCATGCGCTTTGGCGCGGCGATCGCGCTGCCGGGCTGGTACCTTTTCGCCCTCTTTTCCCCGTTCTCCGTATCCGGATCCTATGCCGGGATGGCCCTGGTGCTGGTGGGCACGACTCTGGTGTTGCCGCAATTCTGGAGAGACATCCGTCACGAGCCCGTCTTCTGGCTGTCAGCGGCTCTCGTGGCCTACTTGTTTGTCCGTTCGTTGTTGGCCTTCATGGAATTCCCTCAACTCATCGACGCAAAAAATCCAGGCTGGACGGATCTGCTGCAGGCAATGCCACTGCTGGCAATCCCGATGGGCTGGTGGCTTTATCTTCGGCCACGCCACATCAGGTATGTGCTGGCCACGGGCCTGGCGGGGATCTTCGTCGGCATCTTTTACGCAGGAGACTGGTCCCAGCTACTAAATTGGCGAATGGCCGACGCCAACACCTGGCGGGTAGCGGCGGGCTACCATCCGAATTTCCTTGGACTGATGTCAGCCGTGGCACTGTTCGTGGTCGGCTCCTGGCTCATGCTGCAAACCGATTCATCGAGGACCCACCTCCGGTGGCTCGTGGGACTCCCGTTACTGGCGGTGCTTGCAATCCTGTTCTATTCATCCCAATCCCGGGCCGCGTGGCTCGGGTTCCTGCCCGCCCTCATCGCCCTGATTGGTTGGGTACTTTGGCAGGTACGTGGTGAAGTTTCCTTACAGCGTGGCCTGGGAGTAGTCCTCGCCATCGTTGGCTTTCTCGCGGTCACGGTAGGTGTCTGGATGTGGGTTGACGGGGGTACCATCGGGCTCAACAGAATCACGAGCGAGTCGAGCACAGCATGGCTTATGCTGTCAGGCGATTTCCATGCCGCTGCCACCGAGGCCGATGCCACAGGCTGGCGCATCGGGACCTGGTTGTCGGGGCTCGAGGCCGCGTCGAGCAGACCCTGGTTCGGCTGGGGACCCGGCGCGATCGAGGTCATCCCCGATGCTGGCTATGCGGATCGAACCCTTGCCCACTTCCACAACCTGTATCTCGAGATCTTCGTTGGATTCGGGCTGGTGGGTCTGGCGCTTTCGGCAATCTGCGCCTGGTTGCTGGTCCGGGCCGCCGTCGCCGCCAGTCGGCACCAGCTCTGGTCACCGGCAATGGCAGGCGGTCTGCTGGCGGTCAGTATCCTGACAGCCGTCGCGCTGTTCTTCATGATCCGGATCGGCCAGTCGGAGGGGCGGGCGCTCCTTCGCATCATCGAAGCGTTTTTCGTCCTCGCCGTATTCCGGGTAGCCGCGTTCCGAAAAACCTCGGACGCAAGCACCTGGCTGCCCAAGTCCGACAGGCTGCGGGGATACGTGCTCAAGGCTCGTAACCGCAACGCCTCAACGCCTCTTCGTTCTCCTCTCCAAAAGCCCGCAGGGCCGGGTCATTCCTGTAAGCAAAGGCACGATCCGGACGAAAACCGGCTGCCGCGCTGGCCAGCCCGTGATCGCTGACATCAAGACCGCAGAACTCAACCACCGCGCGCAAATGGGACTCGGGCTCGAACAGAAGGTCCTCGTAACGCATCTCCAGCGCGCGTGCACCAAGATTCCTTACATGCCCGCGCGCCCGATCCGTATAGGCCCGCCACAGATCCAGGCCCCCGGCAGGATCACCGACGCGCGGGGAATGCGCAAACCCGCTGCGCTTGGGCGCGAAAGGGTTGTTGACATAGCCAGCGCGGCCGCGGCGATAACGGGCTGCGGCCGCCGACATGGCGCGCGCCCTTCGGCTGCGCAGACTCGCCATCACATCGACCCCATGACGCATGATGTGCAGGACCCGTGCCTTGGGAAAAACCTCAAGCCAGAAAGGCAGTGTGAAGGTATTGCGCGGATCCTTCCAGCCCCAGGGTTCGCTGATCGCACACAGCGACCGATAGCGCAACCAACGTCGCAGGCCCAGGTAACGGATCGCGGCGGGGCCATCGGTGACGCCGGCCAGATAGTCGGCCACCAGCGGTCGCGCATCCGGATCGGCCAGCAAGCTGTCGACCCCCTCAGGTCGTTCCCAGGTCGCGCTGGCCTGAC
>SLHN01000189.1 GCA_007136145.1 Thioalkalivibrio sp. | reverse complement strand
CTCGAGGCTCTTGACATCCTCGGGATAGAACATGAAGAGTGAACCCGTCCGGAATGTTGCTCGCCAGTCCGTAACATTACTTGCGCAAGAAAACACGAAACGCTCTGGCAATCTGCACTTTCAGCGTCTAGGCTACCTATTTGGAAGTAATTCGGCTTAACCAGAAGAAGGTGGCGCATCGGGGTGTGCACACTTGTCCCGCGCCACTCAGCTACAAGCCTGCATGAGGCACGTCATGTCCCTGATCCGACCGGGGAGGAATACCTGGCCGGGTTCCGGGAATAATAAAAGGCGACATTCAATAGTCGTCCCATCATCAGAGCACAACCCTCAAACGGAGGAGTTCCCAATCCATGAAACGTTCTCGAATCCTCGCCGCGGGAATCGCGGTATCCTTGATGGCCGTAACCACGGCACCCCAGGCCGCCGAGGTCGACCGGGCAGCATTGCTGACCAGTTCCTGCTTTGCCTGTCACAGTATCGACGGCACCGGCAACATGCCCAATCTGGTCGGCTACCCCAGGGACCTGCTGATTTCGCAGATGCATGCCTTCCGGGATGGAACGCGGCCCGGCACCATCATGAATCGTCTCGCCAAGGGCTATACGGACGAAGAGATCGTCAAGATGGGCGATCACTTTGCGACCATACAATAAGAACAGGGGGATAGAAGAGATGAGCAATTTTTCCCGTCGTAATTTTCTCAAGGCCATCGGTATCGGTGGCGCCGCAACCGCGACCGGCTTTGGCTGCGCCACGAATGGAATGGCTGACGGCGCGCGCGGCGCACATGTCGTTGTAGTTGGTGGCGGCTCGGGTGGTGCGACCGCCGCCAAATACCTGAAGCGGTTCTCACCCGACATGGAGGTCACACTGATCGAGCCAACCGCCACCTATTACACCTGCTACGGCAGTAACTGGGTGCTCGGTGGCCACGCCCAGATGGACGACATCGCGCAGACCTACGGTGCCCTGCAAAGCCGACACGGCGTGAAAGTGGTGCAGGACTCGGTGACCGAGATCGATCCCGCCCGTCGTACCGTGAAGACCGCGGGCGGCAACACCATGAAATACGACCGGCTGGTAATGTCCCCGGGAATCGACTTCCGGTACGACGCCATCCCCGGCATCACCGCTGCGGACGCCGAGCGCATTCCTCACGCCTGGAAGGCAGGTGAGCAGACCGTGATCCTGCGCCGTCAGCTCGAGGCGATGCCGGATGGCGGCGTGTTCGTGATGGTCGCCCCAGGCAACCCGTTCCGCTGCCCTCCGGGACCCTACGAGCGGGCATCGATGGTCGCGCATTATTTCAAACAGGCAAAGCCACGGTCGAAAATCATCATCCTCGACAACAAGGAGAACTTCTCCAAGCAGGGCCTGTTCATTGCCGGCTGGGAGCAGCACTACGGCGAGATGATCGAATGGGTGCCGAGCTCCAGGGGCGGTCAGGTCGAGGAAATCGACGCGGCTAATTTGACGACGATCTCCGACGGCGGTTTCACCACGTTCAAGGCGGACGTGCTGAACTACGTGCCCCCGCAGACTGCTGGGGCAATCGCCATGCAGACCGGACTGGCCGGCGACGGCTTCTGGTGCCCGGTAAACCAGATGACATTCGAATCCAGCATCCATCCGGGTATCTACGTCATCGGCGACTCCAGCGTTGCTGGCGCGATGCCGAAGTCGGGCCACTCCGCCAACAACCAGGCCAAGGTCGCTGCCGCGGCGATCATCCGTGAACTGGCTGGCAAGGAACCGCTGGCGCCGTCCACGGCGAATACCTGCTACAGCCTGATCACACCCGACCACGCGATCAGCGTGGCTGCCGTATACGCGTACCAGGATGGCGCAATGACGGGGGTTGCTGGCGCGGGTGGTGTCAGTCCTGCCGATGCTCCGGCCTCTGTGCGGCAAATGGAAGCGGTCTACACCAAGGGCTGGTACGACGGCATTACCGCCGATATCTGGGGCTGATTGCTCGTCAATCCAAACCCGCAGTCCTGCTGCAGGCAACACGGCGTCCCGGGTAGCCCCCGGGGCGCCGTTTTCCTTTTCAGGCGTTCAGATCCGGGATCAACCGACTGCGCAGACGGGCAATCGAATCCTTGAGTTGGAGCTTGCGCTTCTTGAGCCGGCGCAAAGCGAACAGGTCAGGCGCTGCCGCTTCCTGCAAGGCCAGCACCGCGGTTTCCAGGGCCGCATGTTCCGCCTGCAATTCGACGATGCGCGCACGCAATTCACTTTCGTCTTCGATCACAACCCCCCCTCGCGGAGCCATACTGGGTTCATCCACCGAAGCAGTCCTGAACGGTCCAGAGGCCATTGGCCCGGGTCATTGACCCTGGTAGCGTATGATCGCCGAACCCACCCTTGCTGATCACGCAAAAAAGGGCCGGCAGATCGAATGGCCCTGACAGCGGCACCGCGACTCACGCGCAACGACGGATACAGGTACAGGGGAAAGAATACCATGGGCATCAGTAACAGGACCCTGGAGATCTTCACGCCGCGCGGGATACGCCTGAGTGGCACGGTGGTACACCCGGCGGGAACTCCGGTCGGACAAGCGTGCATCGCCCATTGCTTTGCCTGTTCCAAGGACTTTCCCGCCACCGTGCGCCTGGCTCGCGCGTTGGCACAGGAAGGCGTGATCACGTTACGTTTCGATTTCATGGGCCTGGGCGAAGCCGAGGGTCGCTTCGCGGACAGCAGCTTCCAGACCTATTGCGAGGATCTCGAGGCCGCTCTGGATGCGTTCGACGAACTCACCGGGCATCCCACAGATCTTCTGATCGGCCATAGTTTTGGCGGTGCGATGGCCTTGGCGTTGGCCGGTTTGCGTGATGAACTTCGGGGGGTGGTCACCATCGCGGCGCCCGCGGAACCCGGCCACGTGACACGGCTGTTCGAAGCCCAGGCACATGGGATTCGCGAGACTGGCTCTGCCGAGGTCGACATCGGTGGGCGCAGGATCACGATCGGCCGCGATTTTCTGGAATCCGTCGAGAATCAGGACCTCGACTCGGCACTGGAACGCCTGGGTCGACCCCTGCTGATCCTGCACGCGCCAAAGGACACCGTGGTGGGCGTGGATCATGCTCGGCGGATCTTTTCCCGTGCCCGACATCCGAAGAGCTTCGTGGCCCTGCATCAGGCCGACCATCTGCTGACGCGCCCGGAACAGACCGCCTACGTCGCCAGACTGATCCACGCATGGGCCTACGACCTGCTACGGCCTCACCAATAGTTTTCCACGGTGATCTGACCCGGCTGGCCGCGGCGGTTACGGCGCAGACCCCGGCCCTTCAGCACTGACTGGGTATCCCGTACCATTTCGGGATTGCCGCAGAGCATCACCTGCGAATGTCCAGGCCCGATAGTCAAGGCGGCCAGGGCCTCCAGCCGGCCATCCTCGATCGTCGCGGGAATGCGCGCGCACATGACATTCTCGCAAATCTCACGGCTCACCATCGGGACGTAGCCGAAGCGGCCGGGCGCACGGTCGATGAAACCCTGGATTCTGTCGCGATAGGAAAGTTCGGCCGCCAGACGCACGGAGTGGACGAGTCGTATGTTTTCGAAGCGCTCCCAGGGCTCGTCGGTCTCCAGCATGGACAGGAACGGGCCCAGGCCAGTACCCGTCGCGAGCAGCCAGATATCATGTGCATCCGGTACCTGGTCCAGGGTAAACAGGCCTGTGGAACGCGGCATCAACTCCACCTCGTCCCCAGGCTGCAGATGAACAAGGCGATTCGTCAACGGCCCCTCGGGCACCCTAACGAAGTGGAACTCCAGTGGACGCCGATCCGGAGGATTCACGTACGAATACGGACGCCCCACCCACTGATCGCCGATGGGCAGACGTAGCCGGTTGTACTGACCTGCCCTGAACGGCTCGATTTCCGCGTCCACATACAGGCTGAACAGGCGCTCGGTCCACCGTTTCAGTTCCCGTACCCGGCCTTTCACCCAACCCATGCCGCCTCCAATCATCCAGCCTCCCACGCACCCCAGTGCGGCCGGAGACCGCTCCTACATACCCTCGAACCCGTAGCAGCGACTTCCGTTCGCGATCCACCCCCCCTGCGCGGCCCGAGGCCGCTCCGAAGCTGGTGCTTCGGGCACGATGATGGTGTCATGTCCGGCTTGCAAGGGTCCCGCATGATTCACCCGCGTATCCTCGGGGCGGACATCACCAGGTTTCACCTGCCCGTATAATGGACCCTTTCTCCATCCACAGCTCCGGAGCAACCATGGCGCGCACACCCTCCCAGATGATCGACCTCGGCACCGAAGCCCCGAATTTCAGCCTCCATGACGTAGTATCCGGCAGGAGCATTTCCCTGGACGACTTCCCCGACGCCAAGGGCTTCATGATTGCGTTCATTTGCAACCATTGTCCCTTCGTGCAACTGATCCGTCACGAGTTCGCGCGTTACGGTCGGGAATACACCGACAAGGGCATCGCGGTGATTGCTGTCAACTCCAACGACATCGTTGCACATCCCGAGGATGGTCCCGACGCCATGCGCGACGATGCACGCCGCTTCGGTTACACATTCCCGTACTGCCTGGACGAAGACCAGTCAGTGGCCAAGGCGTACCAGGCAGCCTGCACTCCGGATCTTTACCTGTTCGATGCGGACCGCAGGCTGGTCTACCGCGGGCAATTCGATGATGCGAGGCCGGGCAGTGACGTTCCGGTCACCGGAGCCGACCTGCGCGCCGCAAGCGACGCCCTGCTTGCCGGAAGCGCAATTCCAGAACCGCAGAAGGCGAGCCTGGGATGCAACATCAAGTGGAAGCCTGGCAACGAACCGGCCTACTTCGGCTGACAGGGACAAGACTCTCGTACCTGACCGGGAAAGCGGACCGAGCGACGATGCCACCGAACAACATCCTCGAAGGACCGAAGGTCGCGGCATGGGCCTGCCCGTCATGTCGGGAAGCCGTGCCACGCCTGCTACCCAATGGCAAGCGCAATCGCGTGCGCCTTGGCAGCGGAACGACCTGCCTGCAGGTTCCCGAGATCGAGGCCGCTGCTAACCGGGTACCAGGCCCAAGGGCCAGCGAGGTCTGCTTTCCGTGCTCCGAAACGTACCGCGAACTGCTGGGCACGCTGATCCGGCCTCCGGGCGAGGATGGTGACGCGCGTGGCGGGCCAGGACTGAACGATACCGGCATTGTCGGGGCCCTGCTGCCCATCGCTGGCCGCGGAACTCGCGTCGTGATCTTTCATATCGTCAACGGTACCCTTCAGGATACCGAAATAGAGGATCTTCGGCGGTTCAATTTCGACCGCCTCACCTATCCGGGGACTCGCGGCGCCGTCGCGCCGCGATTGTGGGCCATCTATGAACAACACCTCGCTCAACTCCACGCTGTCGATCCGCCGGAAGGGCTCCCGCCCCACCCGTGAAGCGTTTCCGCTCGCCAATGGCGCAATTCGCTCCGCTCATTGGCACCCCACGCGCGACCGGACGCCTCCAAGCATGCCGTGAGGCGCAGCCGAACCGCACCGGTAGGCGAAATGCGGCGGATTCCCGCAGGTACTACAATGTCAGGATCAGACACGCGCCCCAGCCGTGATCAAAGCTGCGCTCACTTCGGTACAAACGATTGAAAACCCTCGCGATCTATAACCTGAAGGGCGGCGTTGGCAAGACCGCCGCAGCGGTCAATCTGGCCTATCTGGCGTCGCAGTACGGCCGCAAGACGCTGTTGTGGGACCTCGACCCGCAGGCCGCCGCCACCTGGTATCTCGGCCTTGAGCCGGGGATAGATGGGAGCGTGAAGAAACTGGCCAGGGGGAAGCGCGACTGGAACGATTCGGTGTGCGCGACGATCTGGCCGCGCCTTTCCTGCCTGCCGGCCGATTTCGACAACCGCAATCTGGACCAGTATCTGCGCAAGGCCGACCATCCGGCATTTCAGATCCGGCGGCTATTGAAGGAGTTCGAGTCCGAGTTCGATCTGGTCCTGCTCGACTGCGCCCCCAGCTTTTCCACCGTCACCGAGAATCTCTTTCATGCCGCCGACCTGATCGCGGTTCCGATCATCCCCTCGCAGCTTTCGATCCGAAGCTTCGAGCAGATGGCACAGTTTCTGGACGACGAGAAAATCCGCAGGGTCAAGCTCTACCCGTTCCTGTCCATGGTCGATAATCGACGCAAGCAGCACCGGGAGGGCAGCCTCGATCTTCGAAGCCGCATCCCCAACCTCCTCAGCACGCCAATTCCGTATGCCGCAGCCGTCGAATCCATGGGCCGGCATCGCGCACCACTCCCGGTGATTCAGCCTCGTGGACGCGCCACCACCGCGTTCGAACAACTCTGGCTGGAACTCGCCGAGAAGCTGCATCGACAAGGCTGACCCTCCTTCGGAGCGCGGAAGCGAGCTTCCGCGCTCCAACCAAGGAAACGTCCACCGGCGAAAGCGGTGGCAAATCGCGTTACTCCGCAGCGCAACATGGATCCCGCGCATTATCCTTCGCCATGGTCCTCGTCCATCCGCGATAGCATACGCATCCCACCGATCATGCCGCTCAGTGCCGCGATGGCGGCGCCCTCCACATCGGGAGAGCCAGCCGGCGGCAAGTTCCAGGTCGTCAGTCTGTGCTTGCCGGCATGGGCGGCCGGGAACGCGTTCGCGGCCGCGCTGTCGACCGCAACCACGAGATCCGCCCAATCGAAATCCTCCGGACTCAACCGACAAATGGACGCTGCCGACCGGGCCTGGATCCACCGAGTCATCGCCGGCGCCGACGCAAGGCGCGCAACCATGCGGGCCCGCCCATCATCGACAATAGCGGCAATCACAATCCGCGCAGGGCGTTTGTACATCGGCTGCATCCATCAACGTGGCGGCCCGCCCAACGCGCTTTCGGTGCGCGGCTCACCCACGGAAACCGGAACCGCCCCTGAGTGGTACTGCCCTCAAGCGTCGCCGGCGACAGTGCGACGGTGGGCGGCAGCGAAGTCCAGCATGCGCTGGGTCGCGGTCAAGGCCTTCTGGCGCTCCTCCTCGGCAACGAACACCTCATCCCTGCCATGTTCGAGGGCATCGGCCAGACTGGTGAGATCGTTCATCGCCATCCACGGGCAGTGAGCGCAACTGCGGCAGGTTGCGCTATGTCCTCCGGTGGGTGCCTCGATCAGCCGCTTGTCGGGCGCGGCCTGCTGCATTCTGTAGAAAATGCGGTTATCGGTCGCAACTATGAACTCCCGCTCCGGACGTTCCTTCACTGCGGCAATCAACTGGCTGGTGGACCCGACCACATCGGCCTGGAGAATCACGTCACGCGGCGACTCCGGATGTACCAGAACCGCCGCGGCAGGATGATCCTTGCGCAGTTTTTCGAGTTCGCGGGAGCGGAATTCGTCGTGCACCACACAGGCGCCATCCCAGAGCACCATGTCCGCCCCGGTTTCCCGACGGATATAATCCCCCAGGTGCCGGTCCGGCGCCCAGAGAATTTTCTTACCCTGGTCCCGCAGGTGCGTTACCAGCGGCACCGCGATACTCGAAGTCACCACGTAATCGGCAAGTGCCTTCACCTCCACCGACGTATTCGAATAGACAACCACGGTGCGATCCGGATGCTGTTCGCAAAAAACCCTGAACGCATCGGCCGGGCAGCCGAGATCGAGCGAACATTCGGCCTCCAGCGTCGGCATCAGCACACGTTTTTCAGGACTGAGTATCTTGGCGGTCTCGCCCATGAAACGCACGCCGGCTACCACGAGGGTACTGGCGGGATGCTCCTTGCCGAAGCGCGCCATTTCGAGGGAGTCAGCGATGCAACCGCCGGTTTCCTCGGCAATCCGCTGCAGGGAAGCATCAACGTAATAGTGGGCAACCAGGACTGCATCGCGCTGACGCAACAAGGTCTTGATTCGTGAAACCAAATCGGAACGCTCGGACTGGTCCATGCGGGGCCGGGCACCGGTAATGGTCGCGGTGACGGGAACTTCATAATCGGCTTCAGCGAGTGCCATCGGTATCCTCTGCATGCGCCCTCCGCACCACACGTTTGCAGGGGTAACGCAGTGCCGCAGTCGTCATCAGGGCAGTCCGCATGCGAACACAGACTGCCGAGTGTCATCACACGGTAATAATACTATGACTGAACAGCACCAGCAGCGTTCAGCGATCCGTGGCGCGATTCGCTGCGCTCATTGGCACCCTGCTTGGGCAGTGGACGGTCAGTCATCCGCGATCCGCAAGCGCCCGGAAACCCGGGTCAACAACTCGTACCCAATCGTTCCCGCAAACCGGGCGATGCGCTCGACCGGCAGGCCGTCACCCCAAAGCGTGACCCAATCGCCAACGCGCGCGGCCGGAACCGATGTGATGTCGATCTCGAGCATATCCATCGATACGCGACCGATCAGCGGGCATGCATGACCGTGTACCAACACGGGTGTACCACTGGGAGCATGACGCGGATAGCCATCCGCGTACCCGATCGCGACCACGCCCGCGCGGACAGGGCGCGTGGCACTCCAGGTTGCCCCATAGCCGACACTCGCACCCGGCTCCAGGGCTTTGATCGCGATCAGGGGGGCGGTCACCGTCATGACTGGGCACAGGTCTTGTTCCGGTCCCTCCCCGCCCTGCAGGGGACTGGGGCCATAGAGCATGATCCCGGGGCGGACCCACTCGCCGGGTGGTCCCGCGCCAGCCAAGCCGGAAACGACAGCGGCTGAATTGGCAACGCTGCGATGCCCGGGCAATTCGGACACCGAATAGGCGAACTGATCCAGCTGAGCACGGTTCTGCGGATGACCAGGCTGATCAGCACAGGCCAAATGCGTCAGCCAGCCGAGCCCCCCGCGGGCGGCCGGACGACGGTGCAATTGCTCGAACAGGATCTGCGCCTTCAGGGGTGGGAAGCCCAATCTGTGCATCCCGGTATCGAGCTTGATCCAGAGTCCGGGCAATTCACCATGGAAGGCGGCCAATCCGGGCAATTGCCCCTCGTCGTGAAGGACTGGCTGTAGCCGATACGCCGCGCAGGTTTTCCAATCCATTGCCGCACGCGGTCCTTGCAAAACAAGGATCGGCGAGGAAACTCCAGCCTCGCGGAGATATACGGCTTCTTCCACACATGACACTGCGAAGCCATCGGCTCGGCCGTCCAGCTGCGCGGCCGCCCATTCAATGCCATGACCGTAGGCATCCGCCTTGATCACCGCCCAGACCCGGCACCCGGGGGCCAACGCCCGCACCCGGGCAAGGTTATGGCGCAGGGAGCCCGCGTCACGCCGCATTCGCGCCGCACGCTTCACGCCTCGGCGCCCACTCCGTACACGTCGGGGTGATAGTTCTCGAACCGCGTGTACTGACCGTGAAAGGTCAGGCGTACCGTACCAATCGGCCCATTGCGCTGTTTGGCAATGATGATCTCCGCGGTGCCCTTGTCCGCGCTATCCTCGTTGTAGACCTCATCGCGATAGACGAAGGCGATCAGATCCGCATCCTGTTCGATCGCGCCCGATTCACGAAGATCCGACATCACCGGGCGCTTGTTCGGGCGTTGTTCCAGGGAACGGTTGAGCTGCGACAGGGCAATCATCGGGACACCCAGTTCTTTCGCAAGGGCTTTCAGCGAGCGCGAGATCTCGGAGATCTCAGTGGCGCGGTTTTCGCGTGACCCGGGGGACTGCATCAACTGCAGGTAGTCGACCACGATCAGGCCCAGACCCTTGTGCTCGCGCATCAGCCGCCGGGACCGCGCGCGCAGTTCGTTGGGGGACAGTGCAGGGGTATCGTCGATGTACAACGGTGCTTCGGACAGCATCGAAACCGCGCTGCTCAGACGCGGCCAGTCGGCATCGTCCAGACGGCCGGATCGCAGTTTCTGCTGATTGATCCTGCCCATTGATGACAGCAGCCGCATCGCGATCTGCTCTCCCGGCATCTCCATGCTGAAGACCGCGATGGGTTTCGTGGTCTTCATCGCGACATACTCGGCGATGTTCATCGCAAACGAAGTCTTCCCCATCGACGGCCTTCCGGCAACGACGATCAGATCGCCCGGATGCAAACCCGAAGTCAGCTCGTCCAGATCCTGGTAACCGGTGGGGATTCCGGTGATCGGACTCTTGGTCTCGAAAAGGTATTCGATTTGCTCGACGGCGGCAGTCAGCAGGGTTTTCATTCCCCGAAAGCCCTGTGCGCCCCGGGCACCACGCTCGGCGATCGCGAACACCTTCTGCTCGGCGAGGTCGAGCAGTTCACGGGTCGGTCGGCCTTCGGGCGCAAACGCGGAATCGGCGACCTCGGTACCGACGCTGATCAGCGAACGCAACACCGAACGGTCCCGTACGATATCGGCGTAGGCCTTGATGTTGGCGGCACTGGGTGTCTGGCTGGCCAGTTGACCGAGATACGGCAGCCCACCGGCATCCTGAAGCTCGCCACTGTTCTGTAACTGCTCGGCGACCGTCACCATGTCGAACGGCGCGTTGTGTTCCGCCAACGCTCCAATGGCCCTGAAGATCAACCGGTGATCATGCCGGTAGAAATCATCGGCACCAATACGATCGGCGATGCGGTCCCACGCCTCGTTGTCGAGCATCAGGCCGCCGAGTACAGACTGCTCCGCCTCAAGCGAGTGCGGCGGCAACCGGAAGTCCGAGGTCATCGCTGTCCTGGCACGGATAGGAGTCCAGGTCGGGATCCTACCCGGGCCACCGACCCGCGTCGGATCACTCTTCGCCGATCACGATGATGCGGATCTCTGCGTCCACATCGGCATGCAGGTGCAGTTGGACATGATAATCACCAGCCTGCCGCAACGGACCTTCGGGGAGTCTGACCTCGCGCTTCTCGACCGCCACGCCCCGCGCGCTCACTGCATCGGCGATATCGCCAGCACCGATCGAGCCAAACAGTTTGCCTTCACTCCCCGCCTTGGATGTGATCTCGATGACCATGTCGGTCAGGCTCTCCCGGCGGGCTTCGGCTTCAGCCAGTGCTTCCGCGGCGGCACGCTCCAGTTCAGCTCGACGGGCTTCGAATTCGGCGATGTTTTCCGGCGTTGCGAACTTGGCCTTGCCCTTCGGCAGCAGGTAATTGCGCGCGTAACCCGGCCGCACACGAACCTTGTCACCAAGACCGCCAAGGCTATCGATTTTTTCCAGCAGAATGACTTCCATCGTGGTTTTCCTGTAATTCGTTAATTGAATCCAATCCGACTGTGCAAAGTTTACACATCAACGACCCAAGCCGCTCAGTCCCCGTTACCCTGGTCGCGCGCGGGGAACCGGCCGCGCAGGTTCGTTACGCCGTCGATCACACCCATCGTGGCGATGAGCAGAAACATCTGCGGCAGCGCCAGAACCAGCAATACGTACAGCCCGACCAACCAAAAATTGTTCATGTTCTGCGCATGAGTCAATGCGTGCATCACGGCCAGCCCCTGGAGGAAAAACAGAACCGCCAGGATAAACGCCAGCTCCAGCATCGTCGGCATCCCCGCAAAATGCCCGATCAACGCCAGCACCACCACAGCGAGGCTGAGACTCGAACCCAGCTGCAGACTACGAAATTCGGTCCCGAACGCACCGGGGTTGAACAGCAGGGCCTGCCAGTAGCGGGCAATCACAAGGCTGAGCACCATGCTGAGCAGGAAGATCCCGGCCAGGAGCCCGGTGAGAAACGGCGCCACTGTAACCAGTGCGGCCTCCAGTTCCTCGACTCCTACGCCGCCCCCTTCCATGAATGGCGCCAGCATCTCCACCCCCACGGCAACCCATGCCGCGTCGAGATCAGGCACCAGCAGCCGGGTCGTGAGAACCAGAGCACCGGCGACAACCGCAGCCATGGAAAGGGTCCTGCGCCAGGAAATCGACTGGCGGAGCACTTCGGCCATGGCAACCACTGGAAGCCACTGCACGAGACCCGCCATGATGCCGATCAATGGCGATCCGCCCATAAGCGCCAGCACGAACGCACCAAGGATGAGGGAACCCACCCCAGCAACGAACAGTGCCTGCCCTATCCCGAGACGCAACGCCACCAGGGCAACCACCGCGCCACTCAGGATCGCCAGGGGCGGGAAGAGAATCCCAAGGACTCCCAATCCAGCCGCCGCACCCACCGCGCGCCAGCGGCCCTGCATGACGAAATCAGCCAATACACGCATTGGCACCACCTGTGCTTCGCATGGTTCCCGCATCTATCTCGATCGGGGCACGTGGCAGGGAAAAACGTGGACGCTGATTCACCCCTTCATGGCGAACAGCAGCCATTATCAACCTGGGCAACGTGGCGGGGCCGCAACCATTGTTGACGAGTAGATCGGTCATGCCAAACCCGCTGTACTAATCAGGGGACCCGGAACAGCGCCTCTCGCCTCCGCCCTCCACACTCGACGATGACCCCCGGTCCCGACGCATGGCTAGAACTGGTTATCGGTATACGGCAACAACGCCAGAAACCGCGCGCGCTTAACGGCGGTGGCCAATTGACGCTGATACTTGGCACTGGTTCCGGTAACGCGGCTAGGCACAATCTTGCCAGTTTCCGTAATGAAGTTCCTGAGCAGATTCAGGTCCTTGTAATCGATGTATTCGATCCCTTCAGCGGTGAAGCGGCAATATTTGCGACGACGGGAAAAACGAGCCATGGCGGTAAGTCCTCAAGCAATCCTGGGTGGTAGTTGACCGAATCGGGCAAGGAATCAGGCGCGGACGCCCACATCTTCCTCTTCATCCTCGTCGTCATCACGGGAATCACGATCATCACGACGACCGCGGCCCTTCGCTTCTTCCTCCTCACGTCCCTTGGACAACGGGGAAGGCTCGGTCTCGGGCTTCTCCATGCGCATTACCAGGTGACGCAACACCGCGTCGTTGAATCGGAACGCGCTGACCAGTTCCTCGACGACTTCTTCGCCAGCCTCGACGTTCATCAGGACATAATGCGCCTTGACAAGCTTCTGAATCGGGTAGGCCAACTGACGGCGCCCCCAATCCTCAAGCCGGTGGACGACACCCTCCTGAGCCTCGACCATCGAGCGATAGCGTTCGATCATGGCCGGAACCTGCTCGCTCTGGTCGGGGTGAACCAGAAAAACCACTTCATAGTGACGCATGCAACCACTCCTTACGGGTAACAGCCTCCCGTACGGAACCCTTGTTCCGGCGGTGAGGCAAGAAGTCGCCGACAACGGCGAGAAAAGCGCGAAAGCATAGGCGATCGGCCTCCCCATTACAAGGATCAGGGTGGCCGCACCTTGGCCTGGGAAGCCCTGTCCGGCGCAATGCGCCGCGCTCATTGAAACCCTGCGCGGGAAAAGGTCCAGCATCCGGCCAAGAGTAATTGGACGGCCACAATGCCGGCCAAGAGTAATTGGACGGACACATTGCCGATAATTCTTGCGATCTCCGGCGCTGGCGACCCCTGCCAGGCCCGCAATGGGTCGCAGGTAGGCGGCACGAAATTACGGCATCAACGTTCGGAGTAATCGGTTATTTCCCGCCTCTCAAAAAAAACCCGGCAGGGCCGGGTCAAATGCTCCGTAGAGCACCCTCGCTAGAGGGTCGGGGGAGAAACCGGGTCAGGGTTTGATATAGGTATAGCCCTGGCCCTGAAGTATCGAGATCTGCGCGACGCCACTGGGGACAATCTCCATCTCGTTGATTCCGTAGAGCTGATTCAGGTCCATTTGCCTCGCCCTGATAGTGTTGCCGCAGGCCTGAAACCGTACTCCCTGAAGTTTCAGAATATCGATCCCGGCCCGGATATCCGCGTTGTATCGAGCGTCGGACAGTACATCGAGACCCCTCCCATGGATCACGAAACGGATGTCCAGCTTGGTGGCACCAACCGCATCGATGTGATTCTGCACCTCGCCGAGCGCAATCAGTTGCCGCTCGGTGTCGCCACTATTCAGGTGATAGATCACGCGTACCTGATGCTCATGGCCGACAGCAGCCCCGTTACCCGCAAGCAAAAAAACCAGCAGGAACACGACTCCGGGCGTTGTCCTCATCGTCGCGGATCGGATCATCTTGCCTGCACGCCCCAGCGGCGCACCCGTGTTTCCTCCAGTCGTCATACCCGGATGTATGTCCATCCCTCCGACTGCTTCTGCGCCGCCTCGCGGACGCCGGATTCGACTTCTTCAACCCAGGGAAGCAATTCCACGGTACGGCCCTCCTGCCTCTCGTGCCGAGCTCGGGACTGAGCACAGGCCGTGACACGCAGCCCGCCATAACCTTGTACAAGATCGCGGATGCGATCCGGAAAAGGAGACCGATCGGCGCGCACCAGGTCCATCGCGGTACCGTGAACCACAACCTGAACCTGCAGTTCCTGCCCGCTCAACCAGGCTGTTTCAAACATGAACTCGATATCGTCGAACAACGCGTCCGCCTCGATCGGGTCGACATCCGTCACATGCAGCAATACGCGACGCAAACCATCAACCGCAACCGGGGCAACAGCATCCGCCACGCGTGCGGACGAGCCATCGACGACCTGCTCCTGGTCGGCGGATTGTTCGCGGACCACTTCAAAGATCGCCACGGCCCCGATGGCGCCGACCAACAGGCTGGCGGCCAGGGCCATCCAACCAGCGCCGCGTCCGCGACCGCGAGCCCGAACCGGCCTCGAGTCGGGATACGGAATGAGATCGGGGCGGTAGGCCATGCTCACCAGTTCCTTCAACTGGTACATATCGCAGACCTCGCGACTCAGATTCTCGTTCGCCGCGATCGACTTGAGCGTCAGAAGGCGGTCTTCGGGCGAGAACTCTCCATCCACGAAAGCGTTGAGAATCTCGTCGCTGGGACGGGGATCATTCATTGTGGGTTCTGACCAATCGAAGAGTGGGCGACTCCGCGGACGCCTGCTCAAGCAGCAGCTTTCGCAACTGGGCTCGGGCACGACTGAGGCGACTCATCACGGTTCCGATAGGGACTTCCAGAACCTCGGAGACCTCCGAATAAGCGAACCCCTCAAGATCCACCAGCGCAATCACCTGGCGATGGTCGTCACTCAATTGCGCCATTGCATGGCGCACGTCACGCACCACACGACTGCGCTCGGCCTGGCTCTCCGGGCAATCGTCACACGGCAGTTCCAGACTATCCACGTCGACGGTATCTTTCTGACGACGTCCCCAATCCCGGTAGCAGTTGGTCATGATCCGAAACACCCAGGCCTTCAGTGCGGCCTCGTCCTGCAAGGTTTTCAGACGTGTCAATGCCTTTATCATCGCTTCCTGGACCAGGTCGTCGGCCAGAGCTCCGTCGTGACACCAGGCGTAGGCAGTGCGGTAAAGCTGTGGCCGCATGTCGCATACCTGCTGCCGCAAACGTCGCTGCGCGAGCCACGTTGCCATTCGTTCTCTCCTCACCCGACCGTCGTTGCGATCTTGCTTGTTATGGTTCGGTGTTAGACGCTAGGCGCTAACGCGGTATTCCAGCATAGCGGTTTACCGCATACCATGGAGGCGTGATGCCCTTCGACCCCGAACAACTGGAAAAATCCTTCGCTTTCGACCCCGCGGCAGTAGCCAGACTCCGTGCAACGTGGACGGATCTGATCGTCCTCGTGGTCTGGGCTGACCTGAAGAGCGGAACCATTGGCGCCCTGCCCCGACTGCGCAAGCGGGTGCTGGAGGTCGGCGAGAACCTGCGCTCGTTGCTCACGGATCGGCGCTGGATCCCCCATGAACGCGAACGCGTGAAAGGCGCGATGGCCGCAAGCCTCAACCTGCGCAACAGCTTGCTGCAGACAGACCGAGCGGCAAAGCTGATCTCCGAGGGTGACGAATTCGCATCCTTTGAAACCCTGTATCTGGGCTTCAGGCAACAGGTTCTCGCGTTGATCGAACAACACGAGCAACAGTGGGCGGAGCTGCTGGAAAGCCTTTATCACGACGACGCCGACGAGGATTGAACCGATGGGTGAAGACATCAGCGAGGAACGCTTCCACCCGGAGGACTTTCGGCGCTTCGCCGCAAACCTGGCGCGCGAAACGGAGCATCTCGGACACTGGCTGCACAGCCGGGAGGATCCAGGTTCGCAGATGCCGCGCCTCGGATTCGAGATCGAGGCATGGCTGATTGACGATGCCTGCGCGCCCCTGGCTGAAAACGAAGCCTTTCTCGAGAAGTTCGACGACCCGATGGCCACGCTGGAGCTTGCCCAGTTCAACGTGGAGATCAATTCCAGCGTATTCCGAACGGGTCCCGACTGCTTCTGCAGAATTCTGTCGGAACTGTCGATCACGCTGGCCAAGGCCCGGGATGCGGCGCGAGAAGTGGGTGGCGGGCTCCTGATGGCGGGGTCGCTCCCGACTCTGCTGCCGGAACACCTCGGCCTGCACCACATGTCGCGGCGCACTCGCTATCGCGCTCTCAACAGCGCCGTGCTCGAACGCCGCTCCCAGCGGCCGCTGCGCCTGGAGATCGAGGGTCAGGAGCATCTGCGCCACGAACACAGCGACGTGATGCTGGAAGCCGCGGCAACGTCGTTCCAGATCCACGTCGAGACCCAGCCTGCCGTTGCCCACCGCGTCTACAACGCGGCTTTGGCGGCATCGGGTCCGGTGCTTGCGGCCAGCGGCAACACCCCGTTCGTGTTCGGCAAACTGCTATGGGAGGAGTCGCGGATCCCCCTGTTCGAGCAGGCGGTCGAGGTTGGCGGCTTCGGCGATTCCGCGCGGGGTCCGGTTCGGCGAGTGACCTTCGGCAGCGGTTATCTGCGCGAGAGTATCCTTGAGGCCTTCGTCGAGAATCAGGAACACTTCCCGATCCTGTTGCCGAGCCAGCTTCCGGAAAACGATCCCGACCTGCCTCACCTGCGACTGCACAACGGTACCATCTGGCGCTGGAACCGTCCGATCGTCGGAGTCGACCCCGACGGCAGTCTCAATCTGCGGATCGAACACCGCAGCCTGCCCGCCGGCCCGACTCTGGAAGACATGCTGGCCAACACCGCCTTCCTGCTCGGGCTGATCGAACACCTGGTCGCAACCCCTGGCAACGGGGCAGGCCTGCTTCCATTCGGCAGCGCGCGCGACAACTTCTACGCCGCGGCCCGCTATGGGCTGAAAAGCCGCCTGCACTGGGACGATGCCGGCCCAACGCCCACCCGCCAGTTGATCCAGCATCGGCTTTTGCCCCATGCCGCCGATGGGCTCGATCGGTTGGGGATCGACGCCAGCGAGCGCGACCACTTGCTGGGCATCGTCGCGGCCCGGGTACAATCCGGGCAAACCGGCAGCGCCTGGCAACAGCAATGGGTGGAACGCCACGGTCGGGACATGGTGGGCCTGACCCAGGCTTACCGCGCTCTGCAGGAAGGCGGGCAACCAGTTCATACCTGGAAGATCGAATGAGCACACAGCTATTCGATGAATACGACGAGCTGCCGGAAGGCTTCCTGACCGCAACCCCCGAGAGTCTCCATCGAACGGTGCCGCGGCCGGCCATCATCCGCCTGCCGGGCAGACGGCGCCCAGCGGTTGCGGTGGTACTGCTGCTGCACGGCAACGAACCGGTGGGTTTGCAGGCGGTGCAGCGGCTTCTGCACAGCTACGCCGCGCGCGCGCTGCCACGCGCGCTGACTCTGGTGGTCGGAAACGTACGCGCGGCGGCATTGAACCAGCGGCACCTGGACGACCAACCCGACTTCAATCGGGTCTGGCCGGGTACCGAGCAACCCGGGTCACCCGAAGGGCTGATGTTCGACCGAATCATTGAGCACCTGCGCGATGACGGCCTGTTCGCGGCAATCGATCTGCACAACAATACGGGACGGAACCCGCACTATGCCTGCGTGAATTTCCTCGGGGGTGATTTCCTGAACCTGGCCGCGCTGTTTGGGCGCACGGTGGTCTACTTCACTCGGCCGCGCGGAGTCGCCTCGATGGCCCTCGCCTCGCTGGCACCCGCGGTGACGCTTGAGTGTGGACACCCGGGCGACGAGGCCGGAATCCGCCATGCCATGGAGTTCATCGACGCAGTCCTGCACCTGAGCGAGTTTCCCGGGCACCCACCGGATCCGCGTTCCATCAATGTCTTCCATACCGTCGCCCAGGTACGGGTTCGGCCCGGTCTGCGCGTGGGTCTGGCAACGGATGCCGACGTGGTCTTGGCACCGGATCTGGACCGCATGAACTTTCGCATTCTGCCCTCCGGCACGCCGCTGGTCCGGCAGACGCGTGCCAACCTGAATCCCCTGGTTGCAATCGACGAACACGGCAATGATGTGACCCCACACTACCTTCGGGAAGACGGCCTGGATATCCGCCTGCACCGCCCGATGATGCCATCCATGCTCACCCTGGACACCCGTGTGATCGCCCAGGATTGCCTCTGCTATCTAATGGAACCTCTCGATATCGCACCCCCGGGAACAACCTCCTAGTGGGCCACTAGCAGCCTCGGCGGGACCAAGCTATTTTCGATGTGCTGCCAGCATCCCCCCTAGCCGCTCTACCTCAGCCCGGGCATTCTCCAGTTCGGTGACGTCATATTGCACGCCGAGATAGTAGATGAGGCGACCCCCGGCGTCGCGCAGCGGTTGGATCGAGAGCCGGTTGTAAAAAAGAGTCCCGTCCTTGCGGAAATTACGCAGCGTGACCTCGACGGGGCGATGTTCCGCGAGTGCGGCACGAATCTCCGCCAGCCCAGGCTGATCGCGCTCCTCACCCTGAAGGAAACGGCAGTTGTGACCGAGGATTTCGTCGCGGCTGTAGCCCGTCATGCGCTCGAACACGGAGTTGGCGTAAACGATGGGGTTGTCCGGTAAATCCGGATCCGAGAGCGTCACGCCATTGACACAGGTGTCCAGGATCTGGGTGAGCACGTGGGGAATGATTCCCATGTCTTTTTCGGCGGTAAACAGCATCAGGCGCTCCGGTTAAAAATGAACTCAAACGCGAATTGATCCCGTCGATTACCGGCCGAGCTCTCGCTCGACCAATGCCTTCAGGTTGCGCACAACCCGCTCCGTGCCATCCTGAACCGCAAACCGAATGAGCTTCTCGAACGGGCGCAGCGCGAATCCGAGCTTCGCAAGCTCGAAGCTGAATGTCAGCTGCGTATCCTGCCCTAGCGGGTCGAATCGATAGTCGATGACGAAAGGGTCCCGAATCCCCTTGAAACTCACTCGCCGCTGGGGATCGAGCGCTACCACTCGGAAATCGGTTTCCGTCCGCCGCCCCTGATCGATCCGAACCTGAAAAGCGGCCCAGCCGAGATCCAGCGGACCATCGGTCAAGGGTCGCAGTTGCTGCACTTCCGGGGACCAGCGAGGGTAGTTGCGCACGAAATCATCCACCACGAAACCGTACACATCGGGCAGTGGGCACCGGATCAGGGTTCTCGACTGGGCCTTTACCATCGCTCAAACGATTTCCATGAAGGCGGTTCACAGGGAAAACACAACGAACAACAGATCAGCGGTCAGACGGGATTCTTCTCGAATGGGAGCCCATTGCTTCCATACCGGAAAGGGACGACATGTTTGGCACCTTACCGACCCAATGAATCCGAGAATACCAGCATCGCCGAGTCCAAGGCCAAACAGCCGGGCGGCGGTATACCAATGCATTTCCAGTGCGGCTTGGACAGCGGGAAACTCCAGCGAGAAATCGAGTCGAACAAGTGCCAGAGGTGAGCCCCGGCGATGAATCGTCCCGGGGCTGGACCGGAGGGACGAACCCGGTGCTTGATCGACACGTTTCGATCAAGCACCGCTGCTCTGCATCCGCAGCCCGCACAGACCGTTAGCGAGGCCATTGTCGGCGTGATAAATCTTGGTCGGAGGCATTTACGTGATCAAAACATACTCGAGGAGACTGCTGCTGCCGTTCGTTGGCGTGGTCCAGATCGCCGACATGGGTCCAGCGCGCGCCCTGAGCATGGACGGCAACTACTGGTCGATTCAGTACAAGCTACCGGTTGACCCGCGCCAGCAGCCTCAGGGGCAACGAGCCCATCCGGGTTCAAGTTACACCCGCATCGTCGGATACAACTACGCCGCAATCGCAACGATCAGGGGGGGTCGCCTGGAGCAACATCCCTTGCACCCCGCCTTGGATCCCGACGAAGTCCGCTCGGCGGGCAACCGCCTCTTGGAGGCGGTGAACGCCGCGCGCCTGCCTTTCGAGCCGACGGACCATTACGAGTACTGGCTTCTGGATGCTCAGGACGAAACACCGCTCGCGTTGCTGTATACCAGTGACGACGAGGAGACAATGGCACTGACACCCCCGCTTCCCGAGTGGCACCCCATGCCCGCCGCCGAACTGAAAGTGCAGCCACCGGAAGCCCCGCAGACCACCTACGTACCGCCTGTCAACCATCGTCTCGAGGGGCTGGTCGCGGAGCGCGCAGGCAGGAAACCCAGAGCTGTCTGGTTCGAGCGAAAGGAGCCGTCGGGGGACAACTTTCCAGCCTGCCTGATCCGCGAAGACTGGCGGGAAGAACAGCACCAGCTTCTCTGCGATCTCTATATCCGCAGGCTCGCGCCTCGGCTACTGATGATTCATGGCCTGTCGCGTCCCGTGCGGCATCGCCTCGAACAGGCTGCTCGAGAGCACGTGTTCGACGTCGAGCGGTTTCATCCCCTATATCCCGAAGTGGTGGACCATCGGCTGTTGACCGCAGCACGGGTCGAGGCCCGGATGCGCCGGGCCAACACCTAACGGCCACGCTGCGCGCGACCGTGGGGCTCCGCTCCGCTCCGCACTCGAACCTTCCAGGTCCGAACTCTGGAACGCTCCCATCAACACGCTCAAGGCCCCGCGAGGGGGCCTTGAGCGTGTTGGCTGGGGGACCAGGATGACTCGGCCTGCGGCCTCGCCCTTCGGGCGGCCACGCTCCGCGCGACCGTGGGGCTCCGCTTCGCTCCGCACTCGAACCTTCCAGGTCCGAACCCTGGGACGCTCCTATCAACATGCCCAAGGCCCCACGAGGGGGCCTTGGGCATGTTGGCTGGGGGACCAGGATTCGAACCTGGGTTGACGGAGTCAGAGTCCGTAGTCCTACCGCTAGACGATCCCCCAATTCGACAGGTCCGGGACGCG
>SLHN01000236.1 GCA_007136145.1 Thioalkalivibrio sp. | reverse complement strand
TCACCACCGGGGACGAGCTGGTACCAATCGGTCAGACCCTGGGTCCAGGCCAAATTCACGACAGTAACCGCTATACATTGCGCGCACTGCTCAGCCGATACCCGGTGCAGTTCATTGACCTCGGTGTGATTCCCGATGCCGAGGATGCAGTGCGTTCGGCATTGACCCACGCGGGAGAATCGGCCGACCTTATGCTAACCACGGGTGGCGTGTCGGTCGGCGATGCGGACTTCGTTTCGCGACTGCTTCGGAGCGAGGGCGATACCGACTTCTGGAAGGTTGCAATGAAACCCGGCCGTCCGCTGGCCTTTGGCCGTTTCGGCCAAGCCATGTTCCTGGGTCTTCCCGGCAACCCGGTGTCGGTGATGGCCACGTTCTCGCTTTTCGTGCGACCCGCTCTTCTGCGCCTTTGCGGTACAGTCCCGGAACCTCCGCTAAGCTTGCAAGCTCGTCTGCTCGAGGATTTGGAGAAAGATCCTGGACGGGCGGATTTTCAGCGTGGAATCATCGAACGTCGCGACGGGGAATGGACGGTACGTTCCACCGGCGGCCAAGGCTCGCATCAACTTCACTCGATGAGCGTCGCTAACGCCTACATCGTTCTGCCGCGTGAAAGCGCGGGGGCGTCAGCAGGCGACATCGTCGAAGTCATCCCCTTCCAATCGGTGTTCTAATCGTGTCGGGGGTCGTTACCCTGCCGGACCCGGTCAGTCTGCCCCGGCGCCTCGGAGCGGTGATCTACGATGGTCTGTTGCTGCTCGCCCTCTGGATGGCCCTCGGCCTGGTGTTCGTGCTGATCGCGGAGGTGACCGGACGCGTCCTGATTCCATTGCAGCTCGTGGTCAACCTCCTGGCCGCCTGGGCCTTTTTCGCCTGGTTCTGGACCCGGGCTGGTCAGACCCTGGGCATGCAGGCATGGAATATCGTGCTGCGTGACGAGACTGGCAGCCCGGTCAGCGGCCGGCAGGCGACCATCCGTTATCTCGTGGCACTGGCGCAGTGGCTTCTGGTTCTGTTCGGAATCTTCCTCGCACGTCAGCACGGTGCATGGGTAACGGTCGGCACCACCGCGTTACTGGTGTTGGCGCTCGGCCTGAGCTGGACCCACTCACGCCGCCTGATGCTGCACGACTGGCTATCGGGGACGCAACTGGTCAGGACTGGAACTGCGTCGCGTTCGACAATGCCTCCATGAGGTGGATTGCAAAGGTCCACCAAGCACCCTTGGCTATCGGACCCCCTGCGCATGGCCCACTGGTGTCCTGTCACACGATCCGACCCGATAGCGACAGACTCCCCGCGGTTGGATCGTCATGAATCGTGTTATATGTCATCCTTCGGCCCGAATAGTTGAATCCAACACGCCTTTGAATCGCAGGATCCCGGCATGCTTCGTTTCTTCGCATTGTTTCTCGTGATCCAGGCTGTGTTGTTCACCGCCGAGTTGACACCGCTTGGTCAACAGTATTTCGTACAACCGTTCACCGGCCTCCTGGCGGACATCTCGGGCTCCCTGATTGAAGTCACCGGCCGCGAAATAGCCACGAGCGGGGTGATCATCCGCGACATGAAGACTCAGTTCGCGGTACAGATCGCTGCTGGTTGCAATGGCGTTGAGGCGATGATCGTGCTGATCGCGGCGATGCTGGCCTTCCCGGCGCCATGGCGATATAAGTTGGCTGGGGTCGCAATCGGGATAATTGCCATCCAAGCGCTGAACCTTGTCCGGATCATCTCTTTATTCTTCCTTGGCATGTGGAATGAAACCGCCTTCGAGTGGGCGCACCTTTACGTTTGGCAAGCGCTGATCATGCTCGATGCCCTGATCGTCTGGCTGCTCTGGATCCGCAGCCTTCCGCGGGAGAGCCACACCGATGCGCTTGCTTCCAACTAGTGTCCTGGGGCGCTTCTTTCTAAGCACGTTCCTGTGGTTGCCCGCGGCATTTGCGTTTTGGTATTTCGTTGCTCAGGTGCTGCTCATGCCGGCCGTATGGATCAGCCAATGGCTCCTGAATCTCATGCACCCGGGGCTGATCGAGAATGTCGAGGGATTGGCCCGGGAGCTATTCTTCGTGACCGGGCTGACCATTGACGTTCCCGGTGCTCCGGCGGGAGCCGTGGGCCAAGCCGTGATCAGCGTCAATGCATTGGTGTACTCCTGGAATCTACCCGTTTTGCTGGCGTTGCTGTTTGCGGCCGACGAGCGCTTCTTCACCTATTGGCGTCTGGTGATCGCCTATATCGGCCTGATGCCCCTGCATGTATGGGGAATCAGCTTCGACGTCCTCAAGACGCTTGCCCTGGATTCAGGCTCGGAGATCCGCAGTGAATTGGCCTTCCAGACCTGGCATCTGGAGGTAATCGGGCTGGGTTATCAGTTCGGTTTTCTGATGCTCCCCGTGATTGGTGCGGCTACTTTGTGGATCGCCATGAACCGGCGCTTCATACTGATCCTCCTCGAACGGCCAGCGTTCGCACCGCTGCGGGCCAGCTCACCAGGAAAGGATAAGGAAATCTGAACCAGTGACGGCTACCAGCCAACGCTCACGTCGTTTTTCCATGTACCTCCAATTGTTCGACGCGGCATGAAACAAACGAACACTACGTTTGCGCTGTGGCGCTGGGTTGCCGATCATGGGACACCAGCCATCCGCCGTGTGATCGGCGAACCCGTCACGTAGACAACCGCATCCGTAAAGGGCCGCATGTACGAACAGGTATCGCATTCCCTCCTGAACGAGATCCTCGATGAACTGAAGCCGGAGATCCGGCGCCAGGATCTTCGCTACTTCTATACCCGTTTGGGCGCGAACTTCTACGCCATCCACTCCCTGTTCCATGCGCTCTACGGAGGGCGTGAGGACTTCAAGGAAAAAAGCATCAAACTGGTCGAGGTCATGGCTGCACGCTACATCGAGCGTTCCGCGGAACTCGAGGCGCAGGACAAGGACCGCGAACTCAACCACAACTGGTTTCTGAGCCAGGAATGGGTGGCGATGGCTCTCTATGCCGACGGATTCGCCGGAAACCTCGATGGCGTATGCTCGCGAGCGCCTTACCTGCAAGAGCTGGGCGTGAACATGCTGCATATCATGCCGATGCTGGTCTGCCCCGAGAAAGCCAGCGACGGGGGTTATGCAATCAGTGATTTCCGCCGCATCGATCCAAGGGTCGGCACCCTCGAACAACTGCAAAAGCTCGCCCAGTCTATGCGCAAGCGGGGTATGCTCCTGACCCTGGACGTGGTGGTGAATCACACCTCCGATGAACACGAATGGGCGCGTAGGGCGCGTGCCGGGGAGAAGAAATACCAGGACTACTACTACATCTTCCCCAACCGCGACATCCCGGACATGTTCGAGGAGACGATGCCCGAGATTTTCCCGGAGACATCCCCCGGCAACTTCACCTGGGATGAGGAAATGCAGCAGTGGGTGATGACGGTCTTCAACTCGTTCCAGTGGGACCTGAATTACAGCAACCCCGACGTCTTCATCGAGATGCTGGATGTGATCCTGTTCTGGGCCAACCAGGGTGCAGACATCGTTCGCCTGGACGCGGTCGCGTTCCTGTGGAAGAAGATCGGCACCACCTGCCAGAACGAGCGCGAGGCGCACCTGATCCTGCAACTGATGAAGGACTGCTGCCAGGTCACCGCGCCCGGCGTTCTGTTCATCGCGGAGGCCATCGTCGCGCCGCTCGAGATCATCAAGTACTTCGGCGAGGACGCGGTGATCGCGAAGGAGTGCGAGATCGCCTACAACGCGACCTTCATGGCGCTGCTCTGGGATGCAATGGCCACACGCAATGCGCGGCTACTGAATCTCGGCATCCGTAGCATCCCGAACAAGTTGGACCGGGCCACATGGCTCAACTACGTGCGCTGCCACGACGACATCGGTCTCGGCTTCGACGACCGCGACATCATCGCAGCCGGCTATGAGCCGTTCGCGCATCGCCAATTCCTGGTCGACTATTTCATTGGCGAATACGAGGGATCCGATGCCCGCGGCCAGCCGTTCGGGCGCAACGAGAAGACGGGCGACGCCCGGATCTCCGGTTCGCTGGCCTCGCTCGCGGGGCTCGAGAGCGCGCTCGAGTCGGGGGACCCCAGGACGATCGACCGCGCGGTAAACCGCATCCTGCTGCTGCACGGCATGATCATGTCGTTTGGCGGCATTCCGCTGCTGTACTACGGCGACGAGATCGGCACGTTGAGCGATTGCAGCTATCTCGAAGACCCGAACAAGGCCGGCGACAGCCGCTGGATGAACCGTCCGCGCATCGACTGGGACAAGGCCGAACTGCGGCACCAGCATGGCAGTGTCGAGCAACGCATCTTTGATGGCCTGAAACGGATGATAGCGGCGCGCAAGGGTATTCCCGCCTTCGCCGATTTCAATAACCGGGAGCTGATCGACCTCGAGAGTCCACACCTGTTCGCCTTCCTGCGCACCCACCCCGAACACCAGCAATCGTCCTCGGTCCTGGTGGTCGCGAATTTCGACGCCAACCCGCAGTATCTGGAGCTGAGCAACCTGCGCTACCGAAGCCTGTACCTGCGCGGCACTTTGCAGGATCTGCACACCGGAGAGATCCCGCGCCTGTTCAACGATCGCCTCGTCGTACCGCCGTACCGCTTTTATTGGCTCAGCAACATGCGTTGAACACTCCCGGGCAAAGCCCGGCCCGGCCCGCAGCGCGGACCAGCAGGCTGCTGGCACCCCGGTTCTCAGGACCTTGCGCTGGTCCGCCCCCGCTCTGCGCCGCGCAGCACCTCGCGCAGGCTGCCGAACTTGCGGCGGTACTGGGAAGGTGTGATTCGCACATCGCGTTTGAAAAGGCGCACGAAGAAGCTGGGGTCCTCGTAACCCAGCTCGTGGGCGATGGCCTCGACAGACTCCCGGGTCGCTTCCAGCATCTGCTTGCCCTCCTCGATCCGGATCGCGTGCACGTACTGGATCGGTGTCATCCCGGTAGCTTTCTGGAAGCGCCGCATCAGGGAACGCTCGGACAGCCCCGCGATGCCAGCCATCGTCGCGACCGGCGCGGGCTCGTGGTAATGCGTCGCGGCCCAGACCTGGCACTTCGCGATCACCGCGTCGTCGGTCTGGCGGCTCGCGGACAGGCGGGCGAAAGGTTGCTGACCGGCGTGGTGCCAGTCGATCAGATAGATCCGCGCCAGCCGCATCGCCGCATCCACCCCGGCGAGGCGAGCGATCAGGAACAGGCCGAGATCGAGCCACGAGGAACCCCCGCCGGCCATGATCAGACGCTGCCCCTCGCCGGCCGCGATCAGCGAGCGCTGCCGCTGCACGCGGATTCCCGGAAAGCGTTCGGCGAGCGCATCACAGTAGGCCCAGTGCGTGGTGGCGAACTCGCCGTCGAGCAGTCCGGCCTCGGCCAGCAGCAATGACCCCGAGCAGGCAGCCGCGACGATCGACCCGCCGGCATAACAGCTCCGAAGCCACTCGATCTCCCGATCGAAACGCCCTTCCAGACGATCCGACGGCGCCACCAGGATCTCCGGCACGCATACCAGGTCGGGCGCGGGTGTCTCCGACAGCAGCGCGTCCGGGACCACGGTGACGCCGTTCGCAATCCGGAATGGCCCGGACCGGGCCGCGACGATCCGTGGCGTGATAAGCGCCGGCCCCGGCACGCCGTCGACGATCATCCCCCAGTCGCGACCCGCGGAATGGAAGAGATCGCTCAGCCCGTACATCACCGAGGCGGTCGCCTCGGGAAACGCGAGAATCGCGGCGGTGGTGGGCGCGGCTGACTGCATCGGGTCGCTCATGGCTGAATTGTCCTGCCCCTGTCCGATTCGGCCACGGGGATTACCGGCGGCTTCCCGTAAGCTGAATCTCACACCCCGGCTGTGCGCAGTCGGTCCGATGCACGGGGTCACCGAAAGCATCTCCCGGTACCACGGGAGATGACGGTTCCCCCAGCCGGGGCCTGACCGAATCATCAGAGACCGGCGCTGGCCGGCCTGGAGGCAACGATGAAACAACGCGACATTCTTGGCAACCCGGTGACCGGGGCGACCGAAAAAGCCATCGAGCAATACCAGCGCGCGGTAGTCCAGCTTCACTGCTGGAGTGACGATCCGGTCCAGACCATCGAAACGGTCACGAACACCGTGCCCGCGTTCGCGATGGGGCACCTGCTGCACGCCTGGCTCAACCTGCTCAGCACCGAGCCTGAGGCGGTTGCGATTGCACGGGCGGACCTGCAACGATGCGCAGAGCTTCCGCTGAACCCGCGCGAGCAGGCGCACGCCGCCGCCGTCGAGGCTTTTGCCGCCGGACGCTGGGCGGACGCCTGCCGCATTCTGGAGGACATCTCCATCGACTATCCGCGCGATGC